>CAJYIG010000293.1 GCA_913774725.1 uncultured Curtobacterium sp.
CGGACGAACTCGGACCTCGTGCTCAACGCGATCTCGATGGTGATCATGATGCTCACCGGGCTCGCGGTCGGGTGGCGGGTCGGGTCCGCACCACACGAGTTCCTCGCCGGGGTCGGGCTCCTGCTGCTGTTCAGCTACGCGTTCAGCTGGGTGATGGCGCTGCTCGGGATGAGCGTCCGGACGCCGGAGGTCATCAACAACGCCTCCTTCATGGTGCTGTTCCCGCTGACCTTCATCTCGAACGCGTTCGTGCCGAGCGAGACCATGCCGCTGGTGCTGCGCGTGTTCGCGGAGTGGAACCCGGTGTCCTCGCTCGTGCAGGCCGCGCGGGAGCTGTTCGGCAACGCCGGCAGCGCGCCCGTACCCGACGTGTGGACGATGCAGCACCCGGTCGCGACCGTGCTCGTCGGCATCGCGGTGATGCTCGTCGTGTTCGTACCGCTGGCGGTGCGGAAGTACACACGGATCAGTGCGGGCTGAGCCGCTTCCCACAGACCGGGACGCGGCGTCCCCGAGCGTCGCCGGGACCGCTTACCATCGACTCTCGTGACCGCGACCGAAGCCGAGCGTGCCGCCCAGGGCGGCGCCAGTGGGCGACCCTCCGACCGCAGCGTGCGACTGCGCCGCTGGATGCTGCACGGAGCCGATCAGGGTGCCTCGCACCAGGGCCCGCACCAGGTCGAGGTCGAGAAGACCCACTCGTGGTGGCGTGTGATGTGCCTGACCGGCGTCGACTACTTCTCGACGCTCGGCTACCAGCCCGCCATCGCGGCGCTCGCCGCGGGGCTGCTGTCACCGATCGCGACGATCGTGCTCGTGCTCGTGACCCTGTTCGGCGCCCTGCCCGTCTACCGTCGGGTCGCGCAGGACAGCTTCAAGGGTGCCGGCTCGATCATGATGCTCGAGAAGCTCCTGCCCTGGTGGGCCGGCAAGCTCTTCGTGCTCGTGCTGCTCGGGTTCGCCGTGACCGACTTCATGATCACGATGACGCTCTCGGCGGCTGACGCCACCGCGCACATCGCCGAGAACCCGTTCACGCCGCACTGGTTCACCGAGATCCCGGTGCCCCTGACGCTCGCACTGCTCCTGCTGCTCGGCATCGTGTTCCTCCGCGGCTTCAAGGAGGCCATCGGCATCGCGGTCGGGCTCGTCGCCGTCTACCTGACGCTCAACGCCGTCGTCGTGGCGGTCGCGCTCTGGCACGTGTTCGAACGTCCCGTCGTGGTCGACGACTGGTGGACCGGCCTCACCACCCAGCACAGCAACCCCCTCGTGATGATCGGCATCGCACTCGTGGTGTTCCCGAAGCTCGCGCTCGGCCTGTCCGGTTTCGAGACGGGCGTCGCAGTGATGCCGCAGGTCCGCGGGGACGCCGCCGACGACACTAGCGCACGCCCCGAGGGCCGCATCCGCGGGACCCGTCGTCTGCTCACCACGGCGGCGATCATCATGAGCTCGTTCCTCATCACCTCGTCGATCGCGACGACGTTCCTCATCCCGCAGCGCGAGTTCCAGCCCGGCGGGCAGGCGAACGGCCGAGCCCTGGCGTTCCTGGCGCACGAGTACCTCGGCAACGTCTTCGGCTCGGTGTACGACTTCTCGACGGTCGCGATCCTGTGGTTCGCGGGTGCGAGTGCGATGGCGGGCCTCCTCAACCTGGTGCCCCGGTTCCTGCCCCGCTACGGGATGGCGCCGCAGTGGGCCCGTGCCACGCGGCCGCTCGTGATCATCTTCACGCTCATCGCCTTCGCCATCACGATCCTGTTCGAGGCGAACGTCGACGCGCAGGGCGGGGCGTACGCCACGGGTGTCCTCGTGCTCATCACGAGCGCCGCCCTCGCCGTGACGCTGTCCGCGCGTCGGAAGCAGCAGCGGAAGCGGGTGGTGGCCTTCGGGGTCATCACCGTCGTGTTCGTCTACACGACCGTCGCGAACGTCATCGAGCGGCCGGACGGCGTCCGGATCGCCGCGGTGTTCATCGTCGCGATCGTGGTCGTCTCGCTGGTCTCCCGCGTGCGGCGGTCGTTCGAGCTCCGCGCGTCGTCGATCGAGCTGGACGCCGTCGCCCGGCAGTTCATCGAGGCCGACGCCGACCAGTTCAGCTCGGTCTGCATCATCGCGAACGAGCCCGGCGCCGGCACGGCCGAGGCGTACCGGTCCAAGGGGCGTGAGGAACGCCGTGACTCCGGCATCCCCGCCCGGGTGCCGACGATGTTCCTCGAGGTGCTGCCCGCCGACTCCTCCGACTTCGAGGAGGACCTGGTCGTCGAGGGGCACGTCGTGCAGGGGCACCGCGTGCTGCGCGTCCGGTCGGGCAACGTGCCGAACACCATCGCGTCGACGCTGCTCGCCGTGCGGGACATCGCCGGCGTCGTGCCGAGCATCTACTTCGAGTGGAACGAGGGCAGTCCGATCCAGAACGCCCTGCGGTTCGTCTTCACCGGTGTCGGCGACGTCGCCCCGGTGACGCGTGAGGTCCTGCGAGAGGCCGAGCCAGACGTGCACCGGCGGCCGACCGTCCACGTGTCGTGACGCGCGCGGCGGTCGAGGACCGCGCCTCCTCGCCGGTCGGTGGGGCGGTGGCGGTCCTCGTCGCCGCCGCCGTGTGGGGGACGACGGGGACCGCGACGCACTTCGCGCCCGGGGTGCCGGCGTTCGTGTTCGGTGCGGTGACGTTCGGTCTCGGCGGGCTCGTGCTCGCCGCGACGAGTGGACGCCCCGCGGTGCGCGCCGTCGTCGGTCCCGGTGCCCGGCGGTGGGTGCTGCTCGGAGCGGTCTCGCTCGTCGTGTACGCGGTCGCGTTCTACGCGGCGCTCGCGGACGCGGGGGTCGCGCTCGGCACGACGGTGGCCATCGGGTCGTCGCCGGTGTTCGCCGGGCTCGTGGAGTGGGTGGCGGACGGGAGGCGCGTCACGGGTCGATGGGTCGTCGCGACGCTGGTCAGCGTGGTCGGCATGGTGGTCGTCACGCTCGCGCGGTCCGACGCACCGGGCAGCGGGTCGCTGCCGCTCGGTCTGGGGGCGGCCCTCCTGGCCGGGCTCACGTACGCGACGTACTCCTGGGCGGTCGCGCGGGGCATGCGCGCGGCGTCCCGGCCCGTGCCGGAGCCGGTGTCGACGCCGCTGTCGGTTCCGCTGACGGTGCCGCTGTCGGGTCCCGTGTCCGGCACCACGAGCGGAGCAGCAGCCGGGCGCGGTGTGGTCGGTGCCGTGTTCGGGCTGGCAGCGCTCCCGCTCGTCGTGCTCGCGCTGGTCGCCGGCAGGGACGCCCTGACCGTCGGGGCGAACTGGCCCGTGTTCGTCTGGCTCGCGCTGGTGCCGACGGCGCTCGGACACTCGCTCTACGCTGTCGGACTGCGGCGGGTGAGCGCCTCGGTCGCGACGCTGCTGTCGTTGTTCGAGCCCGTGGTCGCCGCGGTGCTCGCCGTGCTCGTGGTCGGGGATCACCTCGGCGCTGCAGGATGGTCCGGCATCGCGCTCGTCGTCGTCGGCCTCGGGCTGCTCGCGCTCCCGCGACGGCGCCGCGGCCGTACTCCGTCGTGAGACGGCGCCGCGACGCTGCTCGGCCGTGAGCTGGTACTGCGGCCCGCTCCGTCGTGAGCCGCTGCCGCGGTCGCTACTTCGCCGTGATCTGGTCCCGCACCTTGCGCCGGAGCACCTTGCCGATCATCGAGCGCGGCAGGTCCTCGACCACGACGATGCGCCGCGGCACCTTGTAGGCGGCGAGCTGGTCCCGCGACCACGCGCGGAGGGCCTCGGCGTCGAAGGTCCCCGGGTCCTTCGGCACGACCGCGGCGACGACCTGCTCGTTGCCGCCCTGCGTGATGCCGACGACGGCGACCTCGCGGACGCTGGGGTGCTTGAGCAGGGCGTCCTCGACCTCGGACGGTGAGACGTTGAAGCCGCCGGTGATGATGAGTTCCTTGAGCCGGTCGACGATGCTGACGAAGCCGTCGGCGTCGATCGAGACGACGTCACCGGTACGGAACCAACCGTCGGGCGTGAACACCTCGTCGGTGGCCTCGGCCTTGCCCCAGTAGCCGCGGAACACCTGCGGGCCCTTGACCTGCAGTTCGCCGGCCTCGCCCGTGCCGAGCACCTTGGTCTGGTCGTCCGGGTCGACCACGCGGGCCTCGGTGGACGACAGCGGCAGGCCGATCGCGCCGAGGCGTCGCTCCGGTGAGACCGGGTTGGCCATGAGCACGGGGGAGCACTCGGACAGGCCGTAGCCCTCGACCAGGTAGCCGCCGGTCCGGGCCTCCCACGGCTCGACGACGTCCTGCGACAGCGGCATCGCGCCGGAGATGCCGATCTCGATGCCCTGCAGGGACACCTTCGCGGAGTCCGCCGCGTGCTGCAGTCGGGTGTAGATCGGCGGCACGGCCGGCAGGAACGTCGGCGGGTGCTTCTTCATCGCCTTGAGGACGAGTGCCGGGTCGAAGGCCGGGAAGAGCACGAGCCGCGAGGCCATGCTCATCGCGAAGGTCAGGCACAGCGTCAGGCCGTAGGCATGGAACATCGGCAGCACCGCGTAGACGGTGTTGTCCCCACGGCGGATCGTCGGTACCCACGCGCGGGCCTGCGCAGCGTTGGCGAGCAGGTTCCGGTGGCTGAGCACGGCGCCCTTCGGCACCCCCGTCGTGCCGGACGTGTACTGGATGAGCGCGACGTCGCTGGTGGTCGGGCGCGGATGGCGCTTCGACAGCTTCCGAGTGGAGACCAGGTCGTCCCACTTCGTCGTGCCGCGGACGCTCGTGGTCAGCTTCGCGCGGGACTCCCGTGCCTTCGCGACCGGCAGCGCCAGGGCGAGGCGGGTCGCCCGGGGCATCGCGCGGGTCAGGTCGACGGACACGATCGCGTCGAGGCGCAGGTCCGCGGGGAAGTCCTGCAGGGTGGCGACCGATTTGTCCCAGGCGATCGCGACCTTCGCGCCGTGGTCCTCGAACTGGTGGCGGAGCTCACGTGCCGTGTAGAGCGGGTTGTGCTCGACGACGATCGCGCCGAGCCGGAGCACCGCGTAGAACGCCACGACGTGCTGCGGACAGTTCGACAGCACGATGGCCACCCGGTCACCCGCCGTCACGCCGAGCTTCCGCAGCCCGTTCGCGGCGCGCAGGATCTGCTCCTGCAGGTCCGCGTAGGTGGTGGTCCGGCCGAAGAACTCGAGCGCCACCTTCCCCGGGAACCGTGCCGCGGACTGCTCCACGATGTCGGCGAGGGAGCCCGTGGGCTCCTCGATGTCGTGCGGGACCCCCGGGGCGTACGAGGCAAGCCAGGGACGAGGCGTGTCGA
>CAJYIG010000294.1 GCA_913774725.1 uncultured Curtobacterium sp.
TGCTGTGCGACGCCGACTGCCGACGGGCGACGCGGACCGCCCGCCGCCCGCGGCCCGCCGCGTGCGCTCCGGACTAGAAGCGGACGCCCCGTGCAGCCATGAACGGCGCCGGGTCGGTCGTCGCGCCGTTGATGTGGACCTCGTAGTGCAGGTGGCACCCGGTCGAGTTGCCCGTCGAGCCGACCAGTGCGATGAGCTGCCCGGCCGCGACCCGCTGGCCCTTGGTCACGCGGAAGCCACCGTTCACGATGTGCCCGTACGCCGTCTGGACGCCGCCGCCGTGGTTGATCCGGACGTAGTTGCCGTACCCGCCGTACCAGCCGACGTAGTCGACCGTGCCCGCCGAGGCCGCGACGATCGCCGTGGAGCAGCCGCTCGTCAGGTCCAGGCCGTCGTGCTTCGTGACACGACCGGTGATCGGGTGCACGCGGTACCCGTACGGGCTGATCACGTAGCCGCCGCCGGGGCGCACCCACCCGGTGCCGGAGCCGGAGCCGACCCCGCCGCCGCCGCCTGCTGCCGGAGCAGGCGCACCGCCGCCACCACCACCGCTGCCCGAGGCAGCGGCGGCCGCGGCCTGGCGCTGGAGCTCGCGCTGCCGTGCCGCCTCGGCCTCCTGCCGGGCCTTCTCCTCCGCCTCCTTGCGGACCTTCTCGCCCTCGGCGAACTCGGCCTCGGTGCGGACACGGCCCGAGGTCAGCGTCGCGAGCTGGGCGTCGAGCCGCGCCTTGTTCTCCTGCTGCTCGTCGTACGCGGCCTGGACCTTGTCGGCGGCTGCCTGTGCGGCCTGCATCGTCCGCTCGGCCTCGGCAGCGCGCTCCTCGAGCGCCTTCGACGCGCGGTCGGCCTGTGCGGTGAGCGACCGGGCGACCGAGGCGTCGGCGCTCGCCGCGGCCTCGACCCGTTCGGCCTGCTCGGACAGCTTGCTCAGCGCACCGAGGTCGTACAGCAGGTCGCGGGCACCCTCGCCCTCGGCCAGCACCGACGCGGTCACGTCCGCACCGCCGTGGCGCGCCATCTGCGCCGCGAACTGCCCCGCCTGCGAGGCGCTCTGCTCGGCGATCTGCGCGTGCTCGTCGGCTTCGGCACGGAGCTTCTGCTCGGTCTCCGCCGCGTCCTGCGCCTTGCCCTGGGCCGCGAAGAACTCGTCACCGAGGCGCTTCGCCTCGGCCTCGGCAGCCGCGACCTGGTCGGACAGTCCGGAGATGATGCCGCGGATCTGCGTGATCTGCTCCTGCTTCGCGGACTCCTGCCCCCGGGCCGCGAGCACCTCGTCCCACGAGGGGTACTTCGCCGCGCTCGCGCTCGGCGCGTCGACGAGCACCGTCGCGAGCAGGCCGGCGAGGGCCAGGCCGGTGGCGGCGATGCGGAGACGGAGAGCGGGACGCGGGAGACGGTGGCTGGTGGAGCGAGTCACGGGGTCGAGCCTATACATCCGTACAGCTGACTCGACACGCCGCCGCGCCGCCTGTGGAGAACTCCCGACGGCATCGCGTCCCCCGCGACACCGCCGGAGGAGCCCGCGCGCCGTGGCTGCGCCGCTGTCGTCCGGTCCGTGGAGGGCCGCCTCAGAAGCCCCGCTCGCGGCGGATCGCGTCCGCGCTGCCCACCACGTCGCGCTGCAGGACGGACGCGCCGACGGTGCCCGCGTAGTCGTAGACGTCGAAGCCCGTGCAGTGCGTGATGCTCGCGGGCGCACCGAGGGAGTCCTCGACCGCGGTGGTCCAGACGTCGTTCGCGCCGATGACCACGAACGTCGGTTCGGCATCGCGGTAGGCCCCGAGGTCGACGAGCCACGGGTAGGTCTGGAAGTCGTCCCGGACCTGCAGGAGCTCGACGTCGTCCGACGCGTACGCCGCCAGGGGACGGACCGTCCAGAACTGGCCGACACCGGTGACCTGCCGCCCGTCCGCCCAGCGGTCCAGGCACGCCGACGGTGCGTACCGGGCCGCCGCGACCGCACCGACCGTGCCGGGGGCCACGGCCACGCCGCCGACCAGGACCACCGCTGCCGCGACCGCCACCGCGAGCTGCACACCGCGCCGCGGTCGGTGCACCCGGGTCCGGCGGACGGCGGAGCGCACGAGCTCCGCGACGGCGACGAGCGCCAGGAGCGGCACGGTCACGATCGGCTCGAGGTACCGCGGCGTCTGCGAGCCGGCGACCACGACCCCGACGGACACCGCCACCACCGTCACCAGCGGGAGCACCGTCGCGACGAGCACGGTCCGGGCCGTGCGGACGCGCCAGGCCCACACCGTGCCGCCGACCGCGAGCACCACGCCGGCGAAGAGCAGCAGCAGCTCGGCGTCACCGCGGGCCGATCCCGCGCGGTCGTCGGTCAGGGCCGCGAAGAAGGCCAGCGTCCGGCCGGCCTGCTCCGGGTGCACGTACGTCGACGGGTCGAGCGACACGAACGGCGCGAGCGGGATCCGCAGCAGGTACCCGACGACCGATCCCGCGACGAGGACGCCGGACATCCACGCCGTCGGTCGCCACGGGACGCGACGCGCGACCGAGAGCAGTACGAGGGTCACGACGACCGGCCCCGCCGACCACGGCACGTACAGCGGGTTCGACGCCGTGGTGCACGCCGCGACGAGCCCCGTCACGACGAGGACGGTCACCGAGGCCCGACCGGTCCGCACCGCACGGAGCACCAGGACCGCGGTCCCGAGCATCGCGAGCAGTGCGCCGTAGTAGTAGGTCGTCGTCAGCAGCAGGGAGCCGAGCTCCAGCGACGTCGCCGTCGCGGTGTACTCCGTCAGCACGATCGCGGTCACGAACCCGAGGGCCAGCGCGGACACCGTGATCCGTGCCGACCGGCGAGCGGCGGGCATGAGCTCGTTCGCCGCGGCCCGCACCAGCGCGTACACGGTGAGCAGGACGAGCACGCCGTTGAGCGCCAGGGCCTGCTGCGGGGTCGCCGTGACGAGCGAGCAGAGCAGGTAGACGGGCAGCTCCGGGAAGAAGAACAGCGCCGGCGACATCGCCCACTCGAACGGCTGCCCGAGGCGGAGCGAGCGCTCGACGAGCGGCAGCAGGACGGAGTCGCCGTCGTACCAGAGCAGGGCGACCCGGTCGGTCGCCATGACGTGGCCGAGGGCGATGACGGACAGGGCGAGCGCGACGGCGGCGCCCAGTGCCTCCCGGCCGACGGCTGCCCACCGGCGGCGCGACGGCGGACCGGGGAAGGCGATCGCGACCGGCTCCGGTGCCGCGGCGCGGCCGGACGTGCCGGGCGCGACGGGGGACATGAGCGGAGCGTACCGAGCGAGCCGTGACGCCGCCTGGCGATGGCGTTCCGGGGCCGAGCGACTACCCTTGTGGGCTGTGACCGACACGCGCGACCAGCTGATCCAGCACATCTCCGCAGACGCGGTGTTCCACGGCGACTTCACGCTCACCAGCGGCAAGCAGGCGTCGTACTACATCGACCTGCGCAAGGTGAGCCTCGACCACCGGGTCGCTCCGCTGATCGGGCGGGTCATGACGGACCTGCTGCTGCAGGTGCCCGACGTCGACGCTGTGGGAGGCCTCACGATGGGCGCCGACCCGATCGCGAGCGCCGTGCTGCACCAGGCCGCGGCGCGCGGGCTCGCCTACGACGCGTTCGTCGTGCGCAAGGAGCCCAAGGACCACGGCCGGGGCCGTCAGGTCGAGGGACCCGACGTCCGCGGCAAGCGCGTCGTCGTGCTCGAGGACACCTCCACCACGGGCGGCTCGCCGCTCAAGGCCGCCGAGGCGCTCGAGCGCGAGGGCGCGATCATCGCTGCCGTGGCCGTCGTCGTCGACCGCGACACCGGCGCGAAGGAGCGCATCGAGGCGGCCGGGTACCCCTACTTCGCGGCGATCGGGCTGGCCGACCTGGGGCTGAGCGCGTGACCGGGGAGCGTCCGGACGACGCGCGCGACCCCGACGGTACGTCCGGCCCGGCAGACGGGGCGGACGACCGGGAGGCCCGTCGCGCGTCCGCCACGGACGCTCCGTTCCGCGGTCTCCGCAGTGCCGCCGACATCTTCGGCGCACCGCGTGCGGCCGACGAGTGGCCCTCGCGCCGCGAACGGCGCGAGGCCGAGCGGGCCGCGCGCGAGACCGGTGCGCCGCTGCCCGAGCCGTTCGAGCCGACGACCGCTGCCTCGCCGCAGCCGGTCGACGCTGGTCGGTCCGAGCCGGACGAGGACGCCGGTCGGTCCGAGCCGGACGAGGACGCCGGAGCGACGCAGGCGATCCGGATGGACGCCGAGCTCCGCGAGCCGTCGGAGAACCCGCAGGCGACGGTCGAGCACGAGCGCGCGACGCTGGGCGAGCGGATCCCGCCGGCGGCGCCGGTGCCACCGGCGAGCACGGTCGCGCACCCGTCGGCGATCTCGCTGCCGTCGGCGGTGCAGCACCGCGACGAGCGTGCCGCCGGGAACCGCGCTGTCGACGAGGAGCGTCGGCGCGCGGACCCGTTCGGGCAGGGGCGCAGCGACGTCGACTGGCTCGGTCGCGTCACCGGCTCGCAGCCGTCGGCTCCCGTGCCGACCCCGACCGGTCCCGTCGCACAGCCCCTCGGGGTCGGGAACGTCCTGCCGCCGACGCCGTCCGCGCCGACGAACGAGCCGCCGAGCTTCACCGAGCTGCTGCGCCTGCAGGGAGCAGAGGACGCCGCGTCGACCGGTGCGACGGAGCGTCCGTTCGACTGGGCGATCCGCGACGACGAGACCGGCGAGGTCCCGACGACGCTGACCACCGACCGGTTCGACACGACGGCGTTCGGCGCCGGGTCGTGGTCGCTCGCGGACGAGGCGGACGACGACGTCGTGTCGGGCGAGGTCGACACCCCGGCCGGAGGACTGCCGAGCGGGCTGCTCGCGGCGCCGGTGCCCGCGTCCGAGCCGGTGCCCGAGCCGGTGCCGATGGCCGAGCCGGTGCTGGCTCCGAGCTCGGACCCCGCTCCCGCTGCTGGCACGGCTGCGGTCGAGGCCTCGGAAGAAGACGGCGACGTCGAGGACGCCCGGACGACGGCGCTGCCGGCCGTGCAGGACGAGCGGCGCGACGGCGACGCCGACGATCGCGACGACGCCCGTGCGACGGCGCTGCCCACCGCGCTCGACGACGACCGACACGACGAGCAGGGCGACGCCGGTCCGGACCTCCCGACGCCGGTCGCCGCGACCGCCACCCCCTGGTGGGCCGAACCCGACGCCACCGTCCCGCCGACGGCCGTCCCGCCGCTGGTCGAACCGGCGTCGTCGGACACCGCCGCGGCGTACCCGGCGCACCTGCCGCCCTCGGTGGGTCAGGACCTCCGCGGGCTGACCGGCGCCGACGACGACCGGGTCGACGACGACCGGCGCCACGACCGCTCCGATGGCGGCAGGTGCGCCGGGTACGCCGCGGCAGTGTCCGACGACGCCGGTTCGACCAGCGGCGGGGCGGCCGTCGGCGGGACGGTGGCGTCGGGTTCGGCCCACCAGGGGGTGGCGGTCGCGGCGACCGGCGTCGGGAGGTCCGGACCGGCGTCGCCCTGCTCGTCGTGTCGG
>CAJYIG010000295.1 GCA_913774725.1 uncultured Curtobacterium sp.
CCACCGAAGGCGCGCGTGCGGAGGTCGTCCTGCACCTGCGCACGGATGGCGGCGACGTCGGTGGCCTCGGCCGCTCCGGCAGGAGGGCGCGCGCGAGGAGCAGCGGCGACTCGCGGCCGGAGCGGCCGGAGCGGCCGGAGCGGCCGAGGCCACCGACGTCGCCGCCATCCGTGCGCAGGTGCAGGACGACCTCCGCACGCGCGCCTTCGGTGGACGCATCGCACAGGCCGTCTGCGCCAGCGCGCCGCTCACCCCCGAGCTCCGGACCTACCTCGAGGAGTGCCTCGGCATCCCGCTGCACGACCTGTACGGCTCGACCGAGGCGGGCAGCATCCTGCGCGACGGCGTGGTGCAGCAGCCGCCGGTCATCGAGCACAAGCTCGTCGACGTCCCCGAGCTCGGCTACCGCACCACCGACCGACCGCACCCGCGCGGCGAGCTGCTCGTGAAGAGCACCGCCGTGATCCCCGGGTACTTCCGCCGCCCGGACGTCACCGCCGCGGTGTTCGACGAGGACGGGTTCTACCGCACCGGCGACGTGATGGCGCAGACCGGTCCGGACACGTACGAGTACCTGGACCGCCGGAACAACGTCATCAAGCTCTCGCAGGGCGAGTTCGTCGCGGTGTCGGCCCTCGAGGCGACCTACGGCGGGACACCGGAGGTCCGGCAGATCGCCCTGCACGGGGACAGCCGGCACGCGTTCCTCGTCGCCGTCGTCGTCCCCACCGACCCCCGGGCCACGGAGGGCGACCTGCTCGCCGCCCTGCAGCGCACCGCCCGGGCGCAGGGGCTCGCACCGTACGAGGTACCCCGCGCCCTCGTCGTCGAACCGGACCCCTTCACGGTCGACAACGGCATGCTCTCCGACGCCCGGAAGCTCCTCCGTCCCCGGGTCACCGCCCGGTACGGGGACCGGTTCGCCGCGCTGTACGACGCGGTCGCCGAGCAGCAGAGCGGCACCCTCGTCGCGACGCTCCGCGAGCACGTCGGCGACGAGCCGACCGTCGACACCGTCGTCCGTGCCGCTCGCGACCTGCTCGGCGCCGAGGTCAGCACGGAGTCCGCGTCGGCCGCCCGGTTCTCGGACCTCGGCGGTGACTCGCTGTCGGCGCTGACGTTCTCCGGGGTCCTCGAGGACGTGTTCGAGACCGAGGTACCCGTCGGCGTGATCACCGACCCGACGAACGACCTCGCCGCGGTGGCCGCGTACGTCGAGCGCTCGGCCGCCGACGACCGCCCGACGGTCGCCCGCGTGCACGGCGCCGACCCGACGGTGCTGCGGGCGTCCGACCTGCGGGTGGACCGCCTGCTCGGCGAGGTCCCCACCCCGGTCGCACGCGCACCCCGTGACCCGTCCGCGCCGCCCCGCACCGTCCTGCTCACCGGCGCGAACGGCTACCTCGGTCGCTTCACCGCGATGGACTGGCTCGAACGGCTCGCACCGGTCGGCGGCACGCTGGTGTGCGTCGTGCGCGGCTCGGACGACGCCGCTGCCCGTCGTCGACTGGACGCCGCGTTCGCGGCCGATCCCGCGTTCGCCGACCGGTTCGCCGAGCTCTCGGGGTCGCTCGAGGTGCTCGCCGGTGACGTCAGCGAGCACCTGCTCGGCCTCGAGGAGCCGCGGTGGGAGGACCTCGCCGCCCGGGTGGACCTGGTCGCGCACGCCGCCGCCCTGGTGAACCACGTCCTGCCGTACCCCGCGCTGTTCGGCCCGAACGTCGTCGGCACCGCCGAGGTCGTCCGTCTCGCGATCGCCGCCGGCAGCGTCCCCGTCACCTTCGTGTCGAGCGTCGCGGTCGCCGGCGGTGCCCGGCCGAGTGCGACCGAGGACGTCGCCCCCGACGCCCCCGCCGCACTCGACGAGCGGGCGGACATCCGGACGACGATCCCGGAGTGGACGATCGCCGACGAGTACGCGAACGGCTACGGCGCGAGCAAGTGGGCCAGCGAGGTGCTGCTCCGAGAGGCGCACGACGAGCACGGGGTCCCGGTCGCGGTGTTCCGCTCCGACATGGTTCTGGCGCACCCGCGCTGGCGCGGCCAGGTGAACCTGCCCGACGTGTTCACCCGCCTGGTCTGGAGCGTGCTCGCGACCGGCCTCGCGCCCGCGACCTTCGTGCAGCGGACCGCGGACGGCCGGGTGCAGCGCTCGCACTACGACGGCCTGCCCGCCGACTTCACGGCGGCGGCGATCGACGCGATCGGCGCATCGGTGGTCGAGGGCCACCGGACGTTCAATGTCGTCAACCCGCACGACGACGGTGTCTCGCTCGACACCTTCGTCGACTGGCTGGTCGAGGACGGGCACGCGATCGAGCGCGTCGAGGACCACGCCGAGTGGGTCGACCGGTTCCGGTCGGCGCTCGAGGCGCTGCCGGACGAGGACCGCGCGCGATCCGTGCTCCCGCTGCTGCACGCGTTCGCGGTGCCGGAGGCCCCGCACGCGGGGTCCGCGATCCCGGCCGACGCGTTCGCGGCGGCCGTGCGGGCGGTGCGTCCGCTCGGGGCACCGGCGATCCCGTCGCTCGACCACGCGCTCATCACGAAGGTGGCGGACGACCTGACGTTCCTCGGTCTGCTCCGGCCGACCGCGACGCCCGCGCGCTGACCACCGGACGGGAGGCGCGGGGCCGGCCGGCACCGCGCCTCCCGTCCGTCACCCGGTCACGCCGAGCGCCGCTGCCGGACCGGTCCCGACGGGCACCGGCAGGGCCTGTCTGCGCACGGTGACCTGCTGGCAGGATCGAGCGCGTGAAGACACTGGAGTTGCCACAGACCGACCTCACCGCGTCCGACGTCGTCGTCGGCCTCATGCGGATCAACGAGATGAGCGACGAGGACATCCGCGAGCTGTACACGGCCTCGCGCGACGCGGGCGTCACGATGTTCGACCACGCTGCCGTGTACGGCGTCTGGCACGGGTGCGAGCAGCGCTTCGGCTCGGCCGTCACCCTGTCGTCGTCCGAGCGCGACGCGATCCAGCTGCAGACCAAGGTCGGCATCCGCCCGACGCCGAATGGGGCGTACTTCGACTTCTCGTACGAGCACATCATCGAGTCCGTGCACGAGTCGCTGGAGGCACTGCAGACCGACTACGTCGACGTGCTGCTCCTGCACCGTCCCGATGCGCTCGTCGAGCCGGACGAGGTCGCCCGCGCCTTCGACGAGCTGCACGCCGCCGGCAAGGTGCACCACTTCGGGGTGTCGAACCACACCCCGGGTCAGGTCGAACTGCTCAAGAAGTCCGTGCGGCAGCCGCTCGCGTTCAACCAGGTGCAGCTGAGCATCACGCACGCCAACGTCATCACCCAGGGACTGACGGCGAACATGGCCGGACTCGACCAGTCGATCGACCGCGACAACGACATCCTCAACCACGCGCGCCTGCACGACGTGACGCTGCAGGCGTGGTCGCCGTTCCAGAAGGGCTTCTTCGACGGCGTCTTCCTCGGCGACCGCGAGCAGTACGCCGAGCTGAACGACGTGCTCGAGGAGCTGGCGTCGGCGCACGGGGTGACCCCGACCGGCATCGCGGTGGCGTGGATCACGCGGCACCCGGCGCACTTCCAGGTCGTCCTCGGCACGACGAACCCGCAGCGCGTGCGGGACTCGGCCGCGGGTTCCGACGTCGAGCTGTCCCGCGAGGAGTGGTACCGCGTCCTGACGGCGGCGGGGCACACCGTCCCCTGACCGGGGTTCCGGTCCCGCCCCTGACATGTCAGAATGGGACCGACGCCTCATCGCGGTGGGAGCGGAAGTGGTCCCCGGGAGATCCTGCGGTATAGCGGGGCCCGGGGACTCGCGCGTCACCGGGGGTTCTCGACGACCTCGATCTTCGGGCGAAGGACATCGAGGTACGTCGACTCTCCCTGGCGGTCCCGACCGATGACACCGCAGAGCGTGTCCGCTACCCACAGCAGCGGCTCGACCGCACCAGGCTTGTGATCGATCCGGACGCCGGACAGCGCTCGGCGCGCTCGGAGTGCGTCGACGTGTGCCCGGTCGTGCCGGTCGGCAGGCCCGCGGGACTCGAGCACAGCCGTGTGCACGCCGCGAGCGGGGAGCTCGACGAGCAAGCGCTCGAGGGTCAGCCGGCGACGACGTTCGCTCCGGGTCGTCGACTCGTGCAGACCGACGACGACGAGTCCGTTCCAGTCGTGGCGCGACAACTCGTCCGTCACCGAGACCCGGTGCCGACGATCGCTCTCCGTCCAGTGCAGTTTCGATGCACCGGCCGGCTTGGCCCTCTGGACCGCCGCGCGGAGCGCGTCTTCGGCTCGATCCGGCACGATGACCGCTCCGAGGATGTACACCCCAGGGTCACGTCGATCGCCCGGCTCGGACTCGTCGACGTAGGCGGTGGGCGTCACCCTGGAATGTTACCGTCCACATCCCAGTACGGAAACAAGGGTAGCGGGTGCACAGCGGGGGGTCAGCCGTCGGTGGTCGGGGCGCTCGGCACGCGGACGTCGGCGGGCGACACCCGGGTCGGGTCGGCGGACGCACCCCCGACCACGTCGAACGAGATGCCGAGCTCGGCGGCCGTCTCCTCGTCGAGCTCGAGCCCGTCCTCGCTGGCCTGGTCCTCTGGGATGGCGCGACCCTGCGACGGGTCCCACGCGTTCGCGAACGACATGCGCACGAGCATGCCGCCCTCGGCTGGCAGCGAGGTGTCAGGTGTCGACGGTGTTCGTCAGAGGTCGTCGGCGTGCAGGCGGTCACCCGCCTGCGGCCGGCGGAAGACCGGACCACCGCCGGCCTCGTCCTCGTCCTCGTGCGAGACCGGCGAGGTGCTCGGGTCGACCGAGTCAGGGCCGACGTCGGCGCCGCGGTCCTCCTCGACCTCGCGTTCGGTCTCGGTCTGGTCGTCGTGCGGGACGCCGTCGACGGGGAGGTCGGCGCCGGGCTGCTGCGGATCGAACGGTGTGCTCATCGACATGCGTCGAGCGTGCTCTCCGCCGGTGGACGACAGGTGGACGCTGTCCGTCCGCCGCGTCAGCCGCGCCCGGGCCCCTTCCCGGGGTCACCGGTGAGCGTCCCGACCGTCGTGTCCAGCGTCGTGTCCGTGGCACCGGCACCCTTGCCCTTGCCCTTGCCGCTGTTGCTCCCGGGCCCGTTGCCGTTGCTGCCCGCTCCGCCCTGGGGTGCCTCGACCGGGTTCGACGCGGGACCGCCCGGCTGCGGCCCGACGCTCGGGTCGTCGGCGGGCTGGCTGGGCTCCTGCGCGGGCTCGCTCGGTTGCTGGTCCTGGCTGGGTTCCTGCGCCGGTTCGCTCGGCTCCTGCGCGGGCTCGCTCGGCTGCTGCTCCTGGCTCGGCTGCTGCTCCGGCTCGCTCGTCTGCTCGTCCGTGGAGGTCGACGGCTCGCTCGACCCGGTGGGCGCAGGCGTCGGATCATCCCGTCCGCCCAGTGCGAAGAGCGCGACGCCGATGCCGGCCAGGACGAGGAGTCCGACGACCACCGCGGCGATGATCCCCGCCCGTCGCCGTTTCGGCTCGTCCGCGCCCGCACCACCGCGCCCGGGAGCACCCGGCGCACCACCGGCACCACGCGCCGCGGCACCGCCCACCGCAGCACCACCGCCGGCAGCGGCCGCGGCGCCCGATCCACCGGTACCGCGCTGGGCACCGAGGACCGTCGTCGCGACGTCGTCCTGCGCGCCGGGTCGGTCGTACGCCCGGGTCGGAGCGTCGGCGCCGGCGGTGGTCGGCATCGCCCTGGTCGCCTGGTCCCCGTCCGCAGCACCGGGCATCGCCCGCGTCGCCTGGTCGCCGTCTGCGGCGTCCGCGCCGCCGGCGCCGAGTGCGGCACCCGCCAGACCGGCAGCCGCGCCGGCCGCACCACCGGCGGCACGGGTCAGGGTGCCGGGACCGCCGGGCAACAGCTGCGTGGCCGGAGCAGTGCCGTCCCGTTCGAGTGCGCGGAGGCGTCGGGCCGCCTCGGCCGCGGTGGGCCGCTCGGACGGGTCCTGCGCCGTCATGACGTGCAGGAGCGTCCGCCAGGCGGTGGGCAGGTGCTGGTCGATCTCCGGACCACGCGTGAGTCTCGCGGTCGCGGACTCCACCGCGGTCCCGGGGAACGGTCGCTCACCGGTCAGGCACTGCAGCAGGACGAGCCCGAGGGCGTAGACGTCGGCCTGGCCGGTGACCTCGCGACCGAGGACCTGCTCCGGGGAGATGTACGCAGCGGTGCCGATGACGGTCCCCGTGCCGGTCACCCGGGCGGCGTCCCGGAGCAGGGCGATGCCGAAGTCGGCGAGCTTGACGTGCTCGCCGTCGCTCTCCAGCAGGACGTTCGCGGGCTTCACGTCACGGTGCACGATGCCCTGCGCGTGCACGGCGGCGAGCCCCTCGGCGACCTGGGCACCCATGCGGGCGGTCGTCGTGGTGTCGAGCGGACCCTCGCGCAGCCGGGTGTCGAGGTCGCTGCCCGGGACGAGCTCCATGACGAGGTACGAGTCGCCGTTGCCGTCGTCGAGCGCGGCGTCGTAGAGCGTGACGAGCGAGGGGCTGCGGAGCGCGGCGAGGGTGTGCATCTCCGCCTCGGCCCGGGAGCGTTCCCCGTGGTCGACGGCACCGATCCGGAAGACCTTGACGGCGACCTCGCGACCGAGTTGCTCGTCGACCGCGCGGTAGACCGAGGCCATGCCGCCGTGTCCGAGCGTGCCGGTGACGCGGTACCTGCCGCCGAAGACCCGTTCTTCCATGCGGGTGAACCTACCGTGGCGACCTGACCGGGCGTGCCGGTCCCCCGCCGCGGCGGACGGGTTCGGCGCCCCGGTGCAGGGCGGTCAGGTAGAGCCGGTGGGCCGTGATCACCAGGGCCAGCCAGGCCAGGCCGAGGGCCCACGCCGCGAGCACGTCCGTCGTCCAGTGGTGCCCGAGGAAGATCCGCGAGACGCCGATCGACAGCACGAAGAGCGTTCCGACGACGATCGTCCACACGCGGATCACCGTGCGGGACTGCCGAAGGATGAGCAGGTACACGATCGTGCCGACGACGACCGTGGCGTTGAGCGTGTGCCCGGACGGGAAGGACGGCGAGTGCTCGTACGGCGGCACCGCGTCGGACAGCGGTGGGCGGGCACGGCCGATCAGGTCCTTGCCCGCGATCGTCATGAGGAGCGAGCCGCCGCTCGCCGCCACGAGCAGCACCAGCGGGGTCCAGGCCCGGCGCTGCACCGTGAGACCGACGAGGAACGCGACGGCGACGATCGGCATCCCGATCGTCCCGGCGATGTCGGTCCACCACGTCACCGCCCGGTCCGCGAACGGCGAGCGCAGGGTGAGCATCCAGTCGAGCACCGGACGGTCGAGCACGGCGACGTCGTCGGACTCCCGGACCGCGTCGTACACCTCGGACGCCGCCCAGGTCGCGGTCACCGCGATGCCGATGCCGACCAGGAGCGTCAGCACGAGGAGCGGGAGCGCCCCGTAGCGTCGGCCGAGCGCGGCCCAGGCCTCGGCGACCGCGTGCCCGACACGCGATCGCCACGAGGTGAGGTCGACCTCGCCGACGTGGCGGTCCGCGTCGACGGCGGAGCGCTCGTCCCGGTCGACCCGAGCGGCGGCAGCCCCGAGCGGGTCGGTCGGGTTCCCGTGGTCGGCGCGCTGCATCGTCCCACCCTGCCCGTCCGACGCTGCGAGCGCACGGCACGGGGAGCCGGTGTCAGTCCTTCGCGGAGCCGTAGTCGCGCACGGTGGACACGCTCAGCGGGAACACCACCGGGAAGTCCCGGAAGAGCAGCCGCCCGGCGTCGACCGCGGCCGCCCGGACCTGCTCGGCGACGAACGCCGCGTGCTCGACCGGTGTGTGCACCACGATCTCGTCGTGCACGAAGAACACCAGGTGCGGGCCGGCCGTCAGCGGACCGGGGAACCGCGTCGCGAGCCGGGTGCGGAGCGACCCCATCCACGCCAGCGCCCACTCGGCCGCCGTGCCCTGCACCACGAAGTTCCGCGTGAACCGCCCCCAGCTGCGCGCTCGTCCCTCGACCGCCCGCTGCTGCGCCGGGGTGCCGTCCACCGACCACGCGCGGTTCCGGGCGACGAACCAGGCCTCGTCGGGCACCGGCGACGTCCGGCCGAGCAGCGTCGTCACCGGCTCGCCGCGCTCCCCGGCGCGGGCGGCGCGGTCGACGAGACCGAGTGCCGCGGGGAACGCCCTGGCGAGCCTCGGGACGAGCCGGCCGGCGTCCCCCTGCGTGGCGCCGTACATCGCCCCGAGCATCGCACCCTTGGCCTGCTGCCGGGTCTCCACCGCCCCCGAGGCCACCACGCCGTCGTAGAGGTCCCGTCCGTCGCCCGCGGTCGCCATGGCCCGGTCGCCGGCCATCGCCGCGAGCACCCGCGGCTCGAGCTGCGCCGCGTCCGCCACCACGAAGGCCCACCCGTCGTCGGCGACGACCGCGCTGCGGACGGTCTTCGGCAGCTGCATCGCGCCACCGCCGTCGGCCGCCCACCGCCCGGTGACGACCCCACCGACGACGTACTTCGGGTGGAACCGCCCGTCCTGCACCCACTCGTCGAGCCAGGCCCACCCGTTCGCCGTGAGCAGGCGGGAGCGCTTCTTGTACTCCAGCAGCGGCGCGATGACCGGGTGCTCGAGCTCCTGCAGCTCCCACTTCCGCGTCGACGACACCATGAGTCCCACCGCTCGGAGCGCCCGCAGGACGTCGGCGGGCGAGTCCGGGTTCAGACCGGGGTCGCCGAGGTGCGTGCGGATCTCCGCCGCGAGGTCCTCGAGCCGACGCGGCCGCACCCCTGCGGGCACCCGGGGTCCGAGCTCCTGTTCGAGCAGTCGCTCGTGCACGTCGGCGCGCCAGGGCAGCCCTGCGTGCAGGATCTCGGCCGCGACGAGCGCCCCGGCGGACTCCGCCGTCGTCAGGAGGCGGAGGGCCCCCGGGGTCGTCGACGTGGCGATCGCGTCGAGCTGCAGCCGGAACTCGGCGACCGGATCGGCCGCGTCGTCGGCCGGCCCGACGGCGAAGAGCGCGTCGTCGAAGAGCCGGGCCTGCGTGGGACGGGTGGGACGGGCCTCCTGGCCGGGTGCATCCCACGTGTCGACGGGAGCCGCTGCGAGGACGGTCCCCCGTGCGGCGAGCGCGCCCCGCAGGATGCGGCGGCAGAGTCGGAGGTCGACGCAGCGGCCGACGCGTCCGCCGGCCGCCAGGACGGCCGGGTACCAGCGTGTGGTGTCGTCCCAGACCCAGCGCACGTCGGGCGCGTCGTGCGCGGCGACGAAGGCCGGGAGGCCCGGCTCGTCCAGGCGCGTCGGCTCGCCGGCCGGCTCCCCCGCGTCGGTCAGGGGCGTCGCGGTGACGCCGCCGTCGACGCGGTGGAGGACGAGGTGCACCCGACGATCATCCCCCGGACCACCATCCCCACCTGACCCCGGAGCGGTCAGTCGGCGTGGTGGGGGTCCTGCGCCGCGTCCGTGCGGGGGTCGGTGCCGGCGGCGTCGCCCGGGCGGACGGCTGCCGAGTCGGCGACGTCGATGCGGACGTCGCCGTCCTCGGCACGCGAGACCTCGACGCGCGGGTCGGCGTCGTGCGCGTCTGACCCGGACATCCGGCGGAGGGTGTCCTGTCGGCGCTCCTCGAAGGACATGTCGACGCCGTCGTCGAGGTGGTCGTGGTCCGTGTCGCTCATGCGTCCGACCGTACGCGGGGTCGACTCCGGCACTCTCGGCAGGCGCACCTGAGCGGCGTTCAGCGATTTGGTGCGCGAAGTGGACAGCCGCCATGGTGGAGCGATGGAGACGGAACGCACACGAGCACCACGGTGGCGACCGGTCCCCGCCGACGACGTCCCGATCCACGCGGTGGTCCGTTACCGCGACCGGGGCCGCCTCGTCGCCGGCACGGCGGTGGACGTCCTCGACACCCCGGGGCGTCCCGCGCTCATCGTCCGCGCGGACGACGGGCAGCACCACGTCGCGCCGCGCGCGGTCCCGCTGGAGATGCGGGTCGCCTGACCGCCCGGTCGAGCCGGTTCAGCAGAGCGGGACGTTGACCGCCAGGCCGCCCATCGCGGTCTCCTTGTACTTCGTGGACATGTCGGCGCCGGTCTGGCGCATCGTCTCGACGACCTGGTCGAGCGACACGTGGTGCACGCCGTCGCCGCGCAGTGCCATCCGCGCGGCGTTGATCGCCTTGTTCGCGGCGATCGCGTTCCGCTCGATGCACGGGATCTGCACGAGACCGCCGATCGGGTCGCACGTCAGCCCGAGGTTGTGCTCCATCGCGATCTCGGCGGCGTTCTCGACCTGCTCGGGGGTCCCACCGAGGACCTCCGCCAGCCCGGCCGCCGCCATCGACGCCGCGGAACCGACCTCGCCCTGGCAGCCGACCTCGGCACCGGAGATCGACGCCCGCTCCTTGTAGATCGAGCCGACGGCCCCGGCGGTGAGCAGGAAGCGGACCACCGCGTCGTCGCGGTCCTCCGGTGCGACCTCGGAGACGTACGTCAGCGCGTAGTACAGCACTGCGGGGATGATCCCGGCGGCACCGTTCGTCGGTGCGGTGACGACCCGGCCGCCCGTGGCGTTCTCCTCGTTGACCGCCATCGCGGTGAGGTTGACCCACTCCATCGCGAAGAGCGGGTCGTGGTGCGGGTCGTCGCGGGTGAGTTGCTCGTGCCAGTTCGCGGCGCGGCGACGGACCGTCAGTCCCCCGGGCAGCGTGCCGGTGCGCCGGATGCTGCGGTCGACGCTCTCGCGCATCACCTCGTGCACGTGGAGGAGTCCGGCACGGACCGCGGACTCACCCCGGGTGGCGGTCTCGTTCGCCATGGCGATGCCGCTGACGGGCAGGCCGGTCGCGGCGCAGGCGGCGAGGAGCTCGGCGCCGCTCGAGAACGGGTACGGGACGGCGTCGTCGACGGGGATCGCCGCCTCGGCCACGGTGCCCTCGGAGTCGGTCGTGATGAACCCGCCGCCGATCGAGTAGTAGGTCTCCTCGACGAGCACGGCGCCGTCGGCGGCGGTCGCGGTGAGCCGCATGGCGTTCGGGTGGCGGGGCAGCATGGTGAGCGGGTGCAGCACGATGTCGGCCTGGCGGAACGGCACGGTCGCGCCGGACGCGAGCCGCAGCACGCCGCTGCGCTCGAGCCCGTCGAGCGCCGACGTCATCGCATCGGGGTCGACGGTCTCGGGGTCGGAGCCCATGAGGCCGGCGAGCACCGCGCCGAGCGTTCCGTGCCCCTGCCCCGTCGACGCGAGGGAGCCGTACAGGTGGACGTCGAGCCCGGCGACGGGCAGGTCCGCGAGCTCGGCGGCGAAGGCCGCTCCGGCACGCATCGGCCCGACGGTGTGGGAACTCGACGGGCCGATCCCGACGCTGAACAGATCGAAGACGGAGACCGGCACCCCGCCACACTAACCCGTCCGGACGGCGCGGCCCCACGGAGCGGGAGGTGGACCGCTCCATCGGCACGGGCGTGCGAGACTCGTGCCATGCCCATCCTCAACAAGGACATGCAGGTCTGCATCTCGCTCGCGGCCCGCCCGAGCAACATCGGCACCCGGTTCCACAACTTCCTGTACGACGAGCTCGGGCTGAACTTCGCGTACAAGGCGTTCACGACGACCGACCTGCCCGGCGCGGTCACCGGCATCCGGGCACTCGGCATCCGGGGCTGCTCGGTGTCGATGCCGTTCAAGGAGGCGATCATCCCCCTCGTCGACGTCGTCGAGGAGTCCGCGACCGCCATCCAGTCGATCAACACGGTGGTGAACGACGAGGGCGTGCTCACCGCGTCGAACACCGACTACGAGGCCGTCGCCGCCCTGCTCCGCAGGCACGAGGTCGACCCGTCCGCCCGCGTGGTCCTCCGCGGCTCCGGCGGCATGGCCAAGGCGGTCACGGCGGCCTTCCGCGGCGCGGGCTTCGAGCAGCTCACCGTCGTCGCGCGCAACGCCGAGAGCGGGCCCGCCCTCGCCGAGCAGTACGGCTTCGACTGGGTCGCGACCGAGGAACAGGCACCGGAGGCCGACGTCCTGGTCAACGTCACCCCGCTCGGCATGCGTGGTACGGACGAGGACGCACTCGCCTTCACGCAGGACCGGATCGACGTCGCGTCCACGGTGTTCGACGTGGTCGCGTTCCCGTCCGAGACGCCGTTCGTCCGGGCCGGTCGTGCGGCCGGTGCACGCGTGGTCACCGGCGCCGAGGTCATCGCGCTGCAGGCAGCGCGGCAGTTCGAGCGGTACACGGGCGTCGCCCTGACGGACGACCAGGTCCGACGGGCAAGCGAGTTCAGCCGCGCGGAGTGACCGGATGACGGTCTGGCTCGGCCCGCTCAGCGGTGACGCGCCAGCGTCACGCGGGCCGCGCCGACCGAGCCTGCGAGGGAGGCCATGGCGGTGCCGCCACGAGCCTCCGGACCGTCGCGTCACCCGTTGTGCGACCGGCCCTCCGCGACCCAGCGGAGCCGCCGGATGCTCTCGTTGTTGCGTATCCAGATGCCGGGCTGCGCGATGACCCCCGGGACGAGCGAACCCGGTCCTCGCACGGGGTTCTCGCGCAGGGTGACCCGGCTCCCGCGCGGGTGCGGTTCCACCTCGACCTCGACGCGGGCCTCGCCGACCGGCCAGCCCTTCGCCTGGATCACCAGGCGGCGGGGTTCGTCGACCTCGAGCACGGTCGTCGTGTCGTTGATCAGGAACGGCCAGATGCCGAACGAGTGGTGCAGCTCCGCGCCGACCGCGGGCCACGTCGGGTCCTGGCCGCGCATGCGCGAGGCGCCGACGACCCAGGTCGGGTAGAGCCAGCCGTCGCGGAGCACGTCGAAGACGGCCTCCGGGCTGCAGTGCACGATGCGGACGTTCTTCGCCATGGTTCAGTCCTCCGGTGCGAGGTCGACGTGCTCGGACAGGCCGAACGTGTGGCGCAGCGCGCTGCGGGCCGCGTGCCAGCCCGCCATGCCGTGCACACCCGGGCCGGGCGCGGACGCCTCCGAGCACAGGTACATGCCGCCGCCCATCCGCCACGGGTCCGACGACAGGACGGGTCGCTTGACGAGCTGCCAGAAGCTCGCCGCCCCGGCGGCGATGTCACCACCGACGTAGTTCGGGTTGTACTCGCCCATCTGCACGGCCGTGCGGCTGCTCGACTGCAGGATCGTGTCGCGGAACCCGGGCGCGAAGCGCTCGATCTGCCGCACGACCGCGTCGGTCGGGTCGACGTCGGAGCCGGCCGGCACGTGCGCGTACGCCCAGAAGACGTGCTTGCCGCGCGGCGCCCGACTCGGGTCGACCACGGTCGGCTCCGAGCCGAGCACGTACGGTCGTTCCGCGTGCCGCCCCTGTGCGACGGCACGCTCCGCCTCGGCGATCTCCGCGCGGATGCCGCCGATGTGCACCGTGCCGGCCTTCCGGAGCTCGGTGTTCGTCCACGGCACCGGGTCGGACAACGCGAAGTCGACCTTCGCCGCCGCGTTGCCGAACCGGAAGCGGCGCAGTGCCCCGCGCTTCGGGGTGGGGATCTGCTTCCCGGCGATGTGCAGCATGCCCGGGACACTCGTGTCGAAGAGGACCGCCTTCGCCGGGGTGAGGTCGGCGAGGGAGCGGACCTCGCGACCCGTCTCGATCGTGCCGCCGTGCGCGACGAGGTCGGCGGCGAGCGCGTCGACGATCGCCTGGCTGCCCCCGATGGGCACCGGCCACCCGCGGGCGTGCGCGTACGACCCGAGGGACAGTGCGGCCGCGGCGGTCGACAGGGACGGCATGTGCTGGATCGAGTGCGCGGCGACGCCCGACACCATCGCCGGTGCGACCTCGTCGCGGAACCGGGCGTTCCAGGCGGCGCTGCCCTGTTCGAGGGCGCGCAGGCCGAACCGCAGGACCGTCAGCGGGTGGCGCGGGACGTGCAGCAGCGCATCGGTGGCGAAGTCGGCGACCCGGTCGGCGTTGCCGGACAGGGGCGCCATCAGGTTCCGGAACGCCCGACCGTCGATCCCGAGGCCGTCGGCGGTGCGCTCGAGGTCGCGGTAGGCGATGCCGGCGCGGCCGCGGTCGAGGGGGTGGCCGTACTGCACCTCGGGCAGCCGGAGCTCGATGCGGTCCTCCATGCGGAAGAGCCGGAAGAACTCGGACTGCAGCGCCATCGGGTGCACGGCGGAGCAGACGTCGTGGTGGAACCCGGGCAGCGTCAGCTGTGCCGTGCGGGCGCCGCCGCCGATCGTGTCGTTCCGCTCGACGACCTCGACCGACAGGCCGGCCCGCGCGAGCGTCACCGCCGCCGCGAGTCCGTTCGGTCCGGCACCGACGATCACCGCATCAACCATGGGTCGAGCCTAGGGACCGGCACCCCCGCAGGCGGTCAGGGGCGGGCGGTGTCCACGTCGGCGGGGTCCGTACCGTCCTCCGGGCCGTCGCCCTCGTCCGGTTCGTCCGCATCGGCCGGTGTCGCGACCGGTGCCTCGGCGCCCGCGGGGTGCTCCGCGAGCAGCGCCGCGAAGTCCTCGTCGAGCATCTGCTGCAGCCGTTCGTCCCGCCCGATCTCGTAGTCCTCGGTCGGACGCTGCGCCCATCCGAGCCGTCCGACGACGGTCGTGCCGATGTCGTCCCATGCCCGGGCCCGGGCCTGCAGCACGATGCCGTCGACGAACCCCTGGTCGTCGCGACGCCGGTCGAGCATCGTGGCGAGCTGCTCGTAGGTGGCCTCACGGGTCCGGAGCTTCAGGTCGTCGCCCCGCTTGTAGTCGTGCTGGTGCTGCGAGCGCCCTCGCTTGTTGCTCGACGTGGACCGGATCTCGCGCATGCGGGCGGCGTCACCGCGTTGCTCCTCGGCCATGCGGTGGAGCTCGTCGCGGGTGGCCTCGGCGATCACGGCGTGGTCGAAGTACCCCTGGTCGCGCAGGGCGTTCGTGATGATCCGGTTCGCCACGGCGACGGTGACCGCGGCCTTGGCGATGAGGAAGCCCTCGTCCACCGCTCGCTTCAGCTCCACCTGGCTGACGGGTCGGTCGCGAACGTCGTTCCTGGTGCGTCGTCCGAACAGGGCCATGCTCCGACGATACCGGCGGCTGGCCGTCCGTCCGCAGCGTCGGTCCACAGCGTCCGTCTGCAGGAGGACCCGCGATCACACCGCCGAGGGACGTGCCGGAGCGACCCGCCCCGTAGCGTCGTCTGCATGACCACGATGCAGCACACCCCTCGGACCGGCCTCGGCACCGCGAGCCTCGTGCTCGGGATCTGCTCGCTGCTCGCCGGGTGGACCTTCTTCGCCCCCGTCGTCGGCGTCTGCCTCGGCATCGCCTCCCGCGGTCGCGAGCCGATGGCGCGCGGCCGGGCAGGGTGGGGCATCCTGCTCAACCTCGTCGCGCTGGCGGTGTGGATCCTGGTCGGCCTGCTGCTCGTGCTCGGCGGGACCGTCGCGGTGTGGACCGGTGTCCAGCAGGGCCGCTGACCGTCGACGACCGACAGCGGCTGACGACCGTCAGGTGACGAGTCCGTAGACCGCCACGTCGACCCGTCGGGGTCCGAGCGGCAGGGCACTGCGGAGCGTCCCCTCGTGCACGAACCCGAGGCGTTCGGCCAGCGCCCGACTCCGGACGTTGTCCGCCCCCGTCCTGACCTCGACCCGGGCGCTCCCCCGCTCGCGGGCGACGTCGACCAGCGCGGCGGCGGCGCGTCGGACGATCCCGCGCCCCTCGTACCGCTCGTCGATCCAGTAGCCGAGCGACGCCTGGCCCAGGTAGGTGTCGAGCGCGAGCGACGCTGCCCCGACGATGCGCCCGTCCACACGGATGACGCACGGCACGGCCCGGTCCATCGCGTACTGCCCGAGGAGCTGCTCGGTGTGCAGCACGAGCGAGTCCCGCGAGACCGACGCCCACGCCCACGGCTCCGCGGCCCGGAGCCGCCCGAGGTTGGCCTGGATGAGGTCGTGGACGGCGTCGACCGTGCTCAGGTCGCGCAGCGTCAGCGTGCACCCGTCACCGAGGTCCCGTCCCGAAGCCGCCACGTGTCCGAGACTATGCACGGCGGCCCGGGACGTCCGGAGTCTGCACGATGCGAGCCGCGACGAGCGGGCGCGGACCCGACGCGACCCGACGCGACCCGACGGACGACGGGAGGCGCGGCACCCACCGGCACCGTGCCTCCCGTCCATCCGGTCAGGCGACCCTGTCAGGGCGCCGTGATGAAGCCCTTGTCCACCATCCAGTCGAACGCGACGTCCGCCGGCTCGCGCCCCTCGACGTCCACCTGCCGGTTCAGCTCCTGCAGCGCCTCGTCGGTGAGCTCCGGCGAGATCTGGTCGTACACGTCACGGAGCTGCGGGTACTCCTCGAGCGTCTCCGAGTCGATCACCGGCGCGACGTTGTACGCCGGGAAGAACCCACGGTCGTCCTCGAGCACCGTCAGCCCGAGCGACTTGATGCGGCCGTCGGTCGTGAAGACCTCACCGAAGTTGCACTTGCCCCGGTCGGTGGCCGTGTAGACGGTGCCCGTGTCGAGGATGCTGACGTTCGAGGTCGGAACGCCGTTCTCGCCCGACCCGCCGAGCTCCAGGCCGTACTTCTCGAGCATCGGCTTGAAGCCGTCCGCTCGCGAGTTGAACTCCGACTCGACGCAGAACGTGCGCTGGTCGACGGGCAGCTTCGTGATGTCCGACAGCGTCTGCACGTCGTCGAGCTCGGGCACGGCCTCGTCGCGCACGGCGAACGCGTAGGTGTTGTTCATCGGCGCGGGCTCGAGCCAGGTCAGCCCGTTGCCCGCGTCCTCGTCCTTGACCGCCTGCCACTGCTCGGTCTTGTCCGGGATCCCCTGCTCGTGCGCCATGAAGGTCAGCCAGGCGGTGCCCGTGTACTCGTACGTGAAGTCCGCGCTGTGCGAGGTCATCAGCTCGCGGACCGCGACCGACCCCGGCACGTTCGTCTCGTCGGTGACGTCGAACCCGGCCGCCTTGGCGGCGAGGACGGCGATCTTGCCGAGGACGAGTTGCTCGGTGAAGTTCTTCGACGTCACCGTGAGCTTCGCGTCGTCCGGCAGGTCGTCGATGCGCTGGATCGACCCCGGTGCGGCCCCCGGCACGAAGGACGCGGCCGGCTGCAGGCCGCAGCCGGTCAGCACGAGGGCACTCGCCCCCGCCACGGCGGCTGCGGTCAGCCAGCGGCGACCGGCGGACGGACGGGAGGCGCGGCGTGCGTCCGGCGCTTCGGCGGTGGTCATCGGAGTCCCTTCGGTCGTGCGACCGTCTCGACGACGCGGCCGATCCAGTCGATGGTCAGGGCGAGGAGCGCCACCAGGAGCGCCCCGGAGACGAGCACCTTCGGCAGGAACAGGTTCACGCCCGTGGTGATGAGGAGCCCGAGGCCGCCCGCGCCCACGAAGGTCGCCAGGCTCGCGGTGCCGACGAGCAGCACCAGGGCCGTCCGGATGCCGGAGAGCATGACCGGGACCGCCAGCGGCAGTTCGACCTTGAGCAGCACGCTGAGGGCGCTCATGCCCATGCCCCGTCCGGCCTCGACGAGCCGGTCGTCGACGCTCTGCACGCCGAGCATGGTGTTCCGGAGCACCGGCAGGATCGCGTAGAGCACGAGGGCGACGACCGCCGACCAGCTGTTCAGGCCGAGCCACGCCGCGAGCAGCACGATGAGCCCGACCGCGGGGGCCGCCTGCCCGAAGTTCGCGACGGCGATGACGGTGGTGCTCGCCCGCCGGAAGGGCCCGCGGGTCAGCAGGACCCCGAGCGGGATGCCGATCACGAGCACGAGCACGGTGGCCTGGAGCGTCAGGACGAGGTGCTGCCCGGTCAGCTCGAGGATGCCGGACGCGTTCAGGGTGGACCGCTCGGTCGCGCTGAGGTCCGCGGTGTTCAACCAGACGACCCAGGCGGCCAGGACGACCAGGATCGCGATCGGCTGGACGAGCAGGCCCTTCCAGGGGGTGCGCTCCGCGGTGCCCGGGCCGGCCGCGGCGGGGGCGTCCGTCGCGACGGTGGTCACAGGTCCTCCCCGGAGGTGGCGAGGGTCGGCGAGACGGGTGCGGGCGGCAGGGTCTCGATCGGGTTCGTGTTCGTGCCGACCGGCGTGTAGGCCTGCTCGTCGGCTGCGGCCGCGCGGGAGCGGGTGATCGCCTCCATGACGGTCTCGACGGTGATCACGCCCCGGAAGGCGTCGCGGCGCCCGGTGACGAGCGCGGCACCGGCGCTCGAGACGAGCATGGTGTCGAGCGCGTCGTTGAGCGTCGCGGCCTCGCCGACGACGGGCAGGGCGGGGTCGATGCCCTCGGGGATGCGGTCCAGGCGCTCGAGCTGCCGGCGCGACGGCCACCCGATCGGACGCTGGCGGCGGTCGACGACGACGGCGTGCCCGTGCCGTCCGGCCTCGTCCATGCGCTGCAGCACGGCCTTCGCGTCCTCGCCGGGCGAGCACGTCACGGCGGACACCACGTCGACGTCGCGCACACGGTTCAGGGTCAGCTGCTTGAGCCCGGCACCGGAGCCGATGAAGTTCTCCACGAACTCGTTCGCCGGCTCGGCCAGGATCCGCTCGGGGGTGTCGTACTGCACGATGTGGGCGCCCTCGGTGAAGATGACGATCCAGTCACCGAGCTTCACGGCCTCGTCGAAGTCGTGCGTGACGATCACGATCGTCTTGTGCAGTTCCTCCTGGATGCGCAGGAGCTCGTCCTGCAGGCGCTGCCGTGTGATCGGGTCGACGGCCCCGAACGGCTCGTCCATGAGCAGGACGGGCGGGTCGGCGGCGAGGGCGCGGGCGACGCCGACGCGCTGCTGCTGGCCGCCGGAGAGCTCGCGCGGGAAGCGGTCGCGGTAGGTGTCGGGGTCGAGCGAGACCAGGTCGAGGAGCTCGTCGACGCGGGCGGCGATCTTCTCCTTCGACCAGCCGAGCATCTTCGGCACGATCGCGATGTTCGCGGCGACCGTCATGTGCGGGAAGAGCCCGCCGGCCTGGATGACGTAGCCCATGCGGCGGCGGAGCTCGTCGCCGTCGATGCTGGTGACGTCCTCGTCACCGACGACGATGCGCCCCTCGGTGGGCTCGATGAGTCGGTTGATCATCTTGAGCGTGGTGGTCTTGCCGCAGCCGGAGGGGCCGACGAGCATGACGACCTTGCCGGCCGGGATCTCGAGCGTGATGCCGTCGACGGCGGGCTTCTGCTGCCCCGGGTACCGCTTGGTGACCTCGTCGAGCAGGATGCTGCGGCCGGTGACGTCCCCCTCGGGCGCGGTGCCGGATGTGTGGTCGGTGCTGGCGTGGTCAGTGCTGGACACGGATACCTCTCGGGGTGGTCAGGCGGCCGAGGCCGATGAGGAGCAGGTCGAGGACGAAGGCGAGCAGGACGACCCCGACCACCCCGACGACGACGGAGTTCAGGGCGTTGGCGCCGCCGAGCCGGGAGAGCCCGGAGAAGATGAAGCCGCCGAGACCGGGGCCGAGTGCGTAGGCGGCGATCGCGGCGATGCCCATCACCATCTGCGCGGAGACGCGGACGCCGCTGAGGATGATCGGCCACGCCATCGGCAGCTCGACCTGGAGCAGGGTGCGCAGCCGGCTCATGCCGATCCCCCGCGCCGAATCGACGACGGTCGGCGGGATCTCGGCGAGGCCGACGACGGCGTTCCGCAGGATCGGCAGCGTCGCGAAGAAGACGACCGTCACGACGGACGGCACGACGCCGAACCCGAGCGGCACGATGAGCAGGCCGAT
>CAJYIG010000296.1 GCA_913774725.1 uncultured Curtobacterium sp.
TGGCTGCGCGCGGGTACGGCCGCATCATCGGCATCAGCTCGCAGCAGGCGCACCGCCCCTTCGCCGCGAGCGGCGCGTACGGGGTGTCGAAGGCCGGCCTGGAGGCACTGGCGCGCTCCCAGGCGGAAGCCTGGTCGGGCAGCGGGGTCACCTCGAACGTCCTGGTGCCCGGTTTCGTGCAGACCGCGCTCAACAGGCGACTGTCCGCCGACCCCGAGCGGGTCGCGGCGCTCGCCGCGCGCACGCTCGTCGGGCGCAACGGCGAGCCGTCGGACTTCGCGGCCGTGGCGGTGTTCCTGGCCGGACCGGGGTCCGCGTACGTCACGGGCCAGTCGATCGCGGTCGACGGCGGCTTCTCGGTGCACTGACCCCGTGCACTGAGCCCCGTGCACTGACCTCCGCGCCCTGACCGCAGTGCGGCGGGCTGACGGTGGAAGCCGAGGTCTGCTCGGTAGCGTCGGTGCATGGCCGTCATCCACCGCGCAGAACTCCGACCGTCCAAGGCCGAGGCCCTCGCCGCCTGGCTGCCAGCGCAGCCGTGGAGCGGCCTCACCGCCGGTGCCGCCGTCGAGATCGTCACTCGCTTCCGGTTCGACGACCCCGAGGGCGAGGTCGGTGTCGAGGAGATCGTCGTGCGGACGCCCGAGGGACGGCTCCTGCACACGCCGCTGACCTACCGCGGCGCTCCGCTCGACGGTGCCCGGGGCTCCCTGGTGTGCGAGATGCACCACTCCGTGCTCGGGCAGCGCTGGGTGTACGACGCCGTCGCGGACCCGGTGTACGCCGACGTCCTGCGTCGTGCGATCGCCACCGGCGGGCACGAGGCGGAGCTCGAGCGCGCCGACGGCTCCGGACGGTTCGACAAGGAGGGCACGGCGGTCGGCAGCGGGTCGGCGCCGGACTCCCCCACGGTGACGTCGGCCACGGCCAGCACCGACGGGACCGAGACGACGGTGCGCACCGACCACGGCGACCTCGTCGTGCTGCGGGTGATCGGGCTGCCCGTGCCGGACGGCGAGACGCTGACCGCGACCTGGAACGACCGCTCCGCCGTCGTCGCGGTCCTGCCCGCCTGACGGACCCGGTCGCGGCCGCTCCGCGACGTGCCCCGTCCGGGGGACTCGGAGCTTCCGGGCGTCTGATTGCAATGTGCAACTTCAAGGCGGGACCGACTGGGTGGGGCTGCTCCCCGCCTCGGTGGTCGCCGCCGCTGCCGACCGCGACCTGAGCGGCCCCCTCGCCGACGACGAACGCGTGGCGATCGCCCGTGCCGTCCCGTCGCGGCGTGCCGAGTTCCGGACCGGCCGCCTGCTCGCCCGCCGCGCCCTGACGGCGATCGGCGCGCCGGTCACGACGCTGCCCGTGGGTCGGAGCGGGGCTCCCCGCTGGCCGGAGGGCGTCGTCGGCACGATCACCCACTGCCCCGGCCTGCGCGCCTGCGCCGTCGCCCGGCGCGACGACCACGCCGGCATCGGCATCGATGCCACGCCGGCACGTCCCCTGCCGCCGGGAGTGCTCCGACGCATCGCGGACGTCACGGACGACCGTGTCGCGCGGGGTCTCACCGCACTCCGGCGAACCGGGGTTGAGAGTCCGGACAGCGTCCTGCTCGCCGCGACCGAGGCCGTCGCCAAGGCCCGCTCGGCCGCGCACGACGGCTGGTTCGGTATCGACGGTGCCCACGTGGAGCTGCGCCCGGACGGGACCTTCACGGCGAGCGAGCGTCTCGGCCCGGCGTTCGCGGCGACGGGACGGTGGGCAGTGGACCGGGGGACGGCGCGTGCGGGCATCGTGCTCGCCGCGCGCTGAGAGGCCGCGCGCGGGGGCGCGTCGGACGAACGAGGAAGGGAACCACCATGGTGCAGCAGGACGAGGACACCTCCGTCGAGGCGGTGTTCGACCGGTACGCCGACCGAACGGCGATCCGACAGCGGGACGGCGAGGTCGTCACCGACACGAGCTTCCGGGAGCTCCGGGACCGTGCGCGGGCCCTCGCGGCGGTGCTCGGCGAGACCGTGACCCCGGGTGACCGGATCGCGGTCCTCGGTCCCCCGAGTGCCGACGTCGTGACGCTCGAGCTCGCGTGCTCGCTGCTCGGCGCGGTGAGCGTGCCGCTGCAGTCCAGCGCGCCCGTCGAGCAGCTCCGCGCGATCGTCGACGAGACGACGCCGGTGTGGCTGGGCGTCACCGCCGACCAGACCGCGACCGCGCAGGCCGTCACCGACGCGGCCGCCGCCGAGGTGCACACCGTGCTGCTCGACACGGACGGCGAGGACGGCACGGCAGCGCTGCCGACGCTCGCCGACCTCGTGGCGCGAGGCCGGGCCATGCCGCAGCCGACCCCGTGGCGACCGGCACCCGACGAGGACCCGCTCGCCCTGCTGCTCTACACGTCGGGCAGCACCGGGACCCCGAAGGGCGCGATGTATACGCGGTCGATGGTCGAGCGGCTCTGGCACGCACTGCCGCCGGACCACCCGGACGCCGAGACCGTGGGGTACGCCTACCTGCCGCTCAGCCACCTGACCGGGCGTGCGGCGCTGCTCGCCACGCTCGGTCGCGGCGGCACCGTGGCACTCGCGACCTCGACCGACCTGTCGGCGCTGTTCGAGGACCTGCGGGTCTACGCACCGACCGAGCTCGTCCTCGTCCCGCGGATCGCCGAGATGGTCCGGCAGGAGGGCGCGCGCGAGGAGCAGCGACGACTCGCTGCCGGCGCCACCGACGCCGCGGCCGTGCGGGCACAGGTGCAGGACGATCTGCGGACGCGTGCCTTCGGCGGCCGTGTCGGGCAGGCCGTCTGCGCCAGCGCCCCGCTCACCCCCGAGCTCCGGACGTACCTCGAGGAGTGCCTCGGCATCCCGCTGCACGACCTGTACGGCTCGACCGAGGCGGGCAGC
>CAJYIG010000297.1 GCA_913774725.1 uncultured Curtobacterium sp.
GTCGCCGGGGTGATGACGACGAGCGAGGCGACCAGCAGGGCGGCACCCAGCCACGCGCCTCCCGTCCGGATCCACCGGGTGACGGGACGGACGCGGGACGACAGGACGACCGTCGACGCGAGGCCGCCCAGGGCGAACTCCCACGCTCGCGTGGCCGTGGAGAAGTAGGCGATGCCGGGCGCCGAGCGTGTCTCGACGACGCTCCAGACGAGCGAGACGACGACCACCGCGCCGAGCAGCACCCGAGCGGTCCGCACGGGCGTCCACCACCGAGCGCGCCGGAGCAGGACCGCCAGGGCGACGAGCAGCACGGGGAGCGCGATGTAGAACTGCTCCTCCACCGAGAGCGACCAGGAGTGCTGGAACGGCGACGGCCGGTTGTCCGACGCCAGGTAGTCGACCGAGTCCGACGCCAGCTGCCAGTTCTGGACGTACAGCGTCGAGGCGATGAGCTCGCGACCGTACTGTCCCCACAGGGTGCTCGGGACGAGCACGAGGACCGCGGCACCGGTCGCGAGCAGGGTGAGCGAGGCGCCGGGCAGGAGCCGCTTCGCGCGCCGCGCCCAGAAGCGGCCGAGCGCGATCCGCCCGGTCGTCGCCTGCTCGCGCAGCAGGTGCCCGGTGATGAGGAAGCCGGAGATGACGAAGAACACGTCCACCCCGACGAACCCGCCCGGCAGCCGGTTCGGCCAGAGGTGGTGGACGACGACCGCCAGGACGGCGAAGGCGCGGAGCCCCTGCACGTCCCACCGGGTGGCGTCGGACCGGCGCGGGCGCGTGGGCAGCTCGGACATCGCGACGAGTCTACGTATCGCGGATCGTGCGTCCCGCCCCGCGACGGTCGCCGCCGGTGCCGCCGCGGCCCGCACGGGACGGTCGGTGCGGGCCGGTACGCTCGGCCCATGTTCCTCGGCATCACGAACACCCCGCGCGACTACGCCTGGGGCTCGGTCACCGCGATCCCCGAACTGCTCGGCCGCACCGTCACCGGCGCGCCCCAGGCGGAGCTCTGGCTCGGTGCGCACGCGGGCAGCCCGAGCGTGGTCGTCAACCCGGCGATGGTGGGCGGCGCCGACACCCTGCGCGACTGGATCGAGGCCGAGCCGGAGGCCGCCCTCGGGCCGGACCGCTCCGGGCTGCCCTTCCTGCTCAAGCTCCTGGCGGCGGCGGCGCCCCTGTCGCTGCAGGCGCACCCGACCCCGGAGCAGGCCCGCGAGGGCTTCGAGCGCGAAGAAGCGGCGGGCATCCCGCTCGACGACCCCGCGCGGAACTACAAGGACCCGTTCCCGAAGCCCGAGCTCGTCGTCGCGCTGAGCGACCGCTTCGAGGCGCTCAGCGGCTTCCGCCCCGTCGCCGACACCGTGGCCGAGGTCGAGGCGCTCGACGCCGGGAGCGGACGGCTCGGCCCGCTCCGGGCGCACCTGGCGCAGGGGCTCGAGGACACCGTGCGCTGGCTGGAGACCGCCGACGCCTCGGCGCTCGCCGTGGTGCAGGCGGCGTCCGACCTCGCGGCCGCGGTGGCGGTGGACGACCGGACCCCGAACGTGCAGACCGTCGTCGACCTGGCCGTCGCGTACCCGGGCGACCCCGGCGTGGTCGTGTCGCTGCTCATGCACCGCGTCACGCTCCGGACCGGTGAGGCGATGTACCTGCCCGCGGGCAACGTGCACGCCTACCTCGACGGGCTCGGCATCGAGCTCATGGCGCCCTCGGACAACGTGCTCCGGGGCGGCCTGACCGCGAAGCACGTCGACGTCCCCGAACTGCTGCGGGTCCTCGACTTCACCGCGTACCCGGCCCCGGTCCTCCTGCCGGAGCACCTCGACCAGGGCGTCGACCGGTTCGCCCCGGAGGGCGTCGGCTTCGCCCTCGTCCGCGTGACCGGTGACGGCCGCCCGGTCGGTCTCGGCACGGGCGGCGTCGCCCCGCTGCACGGCCCGAGCATCGCGGTCTGCACGACGGGAGCGGTGACCCTGGTCGGTGCGCACTCCGCGACCCTGCTGCGCCAGGGGGAGTCCTGCTACGTGACGCCGGACGAGGGTGACGTGACGGTCGAGGCGGACGCCGCGACGGGGCTGACGTCGACGGTCTTCATCGCGACGGGTGCGTGAACACGCAGCTCCCTGCGCCCCGGCGCGCCGGTACGGTCCGCTAGCGTGACGAGCATGAGTTGGCTGGTCACCGGCGGTGCCGGGTACATCGGGTCCCACGTCGTCCGCGCCCTGCGCGCCGCAGGGATCGACACCGTCGCGTTCGACGACCTGTCGAGCGGGTTCCGCGGGTTCGTGCCCGAGGACGTGCCCTTCGTCGAGGGCACGATCCTGGACGGTGAGCTGCTCGCGGCGACCCTGCGCGAGCACGCGGTGACCGGTGTCGTGCACGTCGCCGGCTTCAAGTACGCCGGGGTCTCGGTCGAGCGCCCGCTGCACACGTACGAGCAGAACGTCACCGGCACCGCGACCCTGCTCCGGGCCATGGCGGAGAACGGCGTCACGAAGGCGGTCTTCTCGTCGAGCGCGGCCGTGTACGGCACGCCGGACGTCGACGTCGTGGTCGAGGACACCCCGAAGGCGCCGGAGTCGCCCTACGGCGAGTCGAAGCTCATCGGCGAGTGGCTGCTCCGCGACATGGAGGTCGCCGCCGGATTCGCCACCACCTCGCTCCGCTACTTCAACGTCGTCGGGTCGGGGGAGCCGGACCTCTACGACGCGAGCCCGCACAACCTGTTCCCGCTCGTGTTCGACGCGCTGCTGGCCGGTCGGGTGCCGCGGATCAACGGCGACGACTACGACACCCCGGACGGCACCTGCGTCCGCGACTACATCCACGTCGCCGACCTCGCGCACTCGCACGCCGTCGCGGCGCGGAAGCTCGAGGCGGGGGAGCAGCTCGACCGCGCCTACAACCTCGGCAGCGGTGACGGCGTCAGCGTCCGCCAGATCATGGACGCCATGGCGTCGGGCACGGGCATCGCGTTCGAGCCCGAGGTCGCCCCGCGTCGTCCCGGCGACCCGGCACGCATCGTCGCGACCGGCGAGGCCGCGGCGCGCGACCTCGAGTGGGCGATGCGGCACTCGCTCGACGAGATGGTCACCAGCGCGTGGGAGGCCCGTCGCCGCGTCGGCTGACGCTCCGAGCCGGCGGTCCGCGGTCGCACCGTGTCCCCCGATCGGCCGACAGACGGCCTGCGACACGCCCGTACGGGGGACATGACACGCCGCATCGGGCAGCACCTCCTATGATCCGCGACTTGACGGAACGGAATCACACCGCTGTAATTACAGGCAGCGGCTTCGGTCGTTGCAGGCCGTCGTCGACATGTCAGGGGTGATCAGGGTGAACGGTTCCGACTTCCACGCCGGCGTGCCGGAGGACTGGCACGTCGATCCCGTGTCGCTCGGCGTCCCCGGCGTCCGTCGGCCCGAGGGCGACGAGGAGAACCCGCTGTCGTGGCAGGTCGACTCGCTCTGCGCGCAGACCGACCCCGAGGCGTTCTTCCCCGAGAAGGGCGGCTCGACCCGCGAGGCCAAGAAGATCTGCGGCTCGTGCGAGGTCCGGTCGCAGTGCCTCGAGTACGCGCTCGAGAACGACGAGCGCTTCGGCATCTGGGGCGGGCTCTCCGAGCGCGAGCGCCGCAAGCTCCGCCGCCGCGCCTAGCGTCCACCGCACCACCGGGGCGACCCGGTCGGGAGGCATGCCGCGCGCCCGGCGTGCACCGTGCGTTGATCGCTCGCACAGGTTCACGGCGCGCCGCTCCCGGAGACGGGAGGCGCGCCTCCAGACCGTAGAGTGACGCGCGTCATGCAGCCCAGTCCCGCGCAGCCCCGGTCCGCCCAGCCCCGCGTCACCGCGGTCCTCGTGACCGCGAACGGCGGCGAGCACCTCGACTGGACACTGGACGCCCTCGTCGCCCAGACCCGGCACCCCGACAACCTGGTCGTCGTCGACGTCGGGTCCACCGACGGGTCGACCGCCGAGCTCGCCCTGGGCGGGTCCGCCGGCCTCGTGCGCCTGCCCACCGGCCGCCCCTTCGGCGAGGCCGTCGCCGCGGGCGAGCGCGAGGCGCCGACCGCCGAGGTCGGCGACGGCACCGGGTCGGCGCCCGACGAGTGGCTCTGGCTGCTCGGACACGACAACGCACCGACGCCGACCGCGCTCGCCGAGATGCTCTCCGCGGTCGAGATCGCGCCCTCCGTCGTGGTCGCCGGGCCGAAGCTCGTGGACACGGACGACCCGTCCCGCATCCGCGCCTTCGGCGAGAGCACGACGCGCGGCGGCCGCTCGCTCGGCCTGGTGCAGGACGAGCTCG
>CAJYIG010000298.1 GCA_913774725.1 uncultured Curtobacterium sp.
GCACGAGTCGCGCGGACCTGCGTGATCCGGGCAACACGACAGAACTGCTGTCGTACGACGTCGGCGGTGTCGCACGGGTCGCGACGACCTGCGTGATCCGGGCAACACGACAGAACTGCTGTCGTACGACGTCGGCGGTGTCGCACGGGTCGCACGGGTCGCGACGACAGCGCCCGGCCCCGGCCTGGCCGAACGAACGGGCAAGGTCCGCCCGTCCGGTGCGAGCGGATTCGGCATCCAGGGGTCGGGGACACTGGCGTTGCGCAGTGTGTCGGACATCCGTGGAGTCGTCGGAGGACCGCGTTACCGTGGGCGACATGGCCCCCGTCCTGACCTCGCCGCTCGTGTCGACGCAGTGGCTCGCCGACCACATCGGCGCCGACGAGCTCGTCGTGCTCGACGCCTCGGTGCACACCACGGGGGTCGGCACGGCGATGCAGTGGCAGGCCGCCCGTGACGCCTACGAGCAGCACGGGCACGTACCGGGAGCCCGGTACGCCGACCTGGTCGACGACTTCTCCGCCCCCGATGCCGAGGTGCCCTTCACCCGACCGAGTGCGGAGCGCTTCGAGTCCGCCGCGCGCGCTCTCGGTGTGACCAACGGCTCCACCGTCGTGGTCTACGACGACAGCGTCGGCGAGTGGGCAGCCCGACTCTGGTGGATCTTCCGCGCGTTCGGCTTCGACGACGTCGCGGTGCTCGACGGTGGCTTCACCAAGTGGCGGGACGAGGGACGACCCGTCCGCGTCGGACCGCTCCGCGGCGAGGTCCCGCCGTCGTCCACGGAGTCGTTCCTGGCCGGCGAGGAACGCCCGGTGTGGGCCGACCACGACCGTGTCCTGCGGGCGGTCCGCGGCGACGAGCCGGCCGCGGTGGTCCTCGCGGCTCCCCCGTCCGCGCTCGGTGTGGGCCACCCCGGCGTGGTCCCCGGCAGCACGGCGATCACGACGGACGACGTGGTCGACCCCGACACGAACACCCTGCGCCGTGGGGCCGCGCTCGCCGAGGTCTTCGCGCCGGTGCTCGACGCCGACGAGATCGTGACGTACTGCGGTGTCGGCAGCGCGGCGTGCGTCGACGCGCTCGCCCTCACGCTGCTCGGGCACGACCAGGTGAAGGTCTACGACGGTTCGCTCGCCGAGTGGTGGCGCCTCGAACCGGAGCTGGTCGCGCCCTGACGTCCGTGCTGCCAAACGCCGGGAAGCGTCGCGGCACTAGCGTTGGCGCATGAGCACCAGACGCGCGGTCGTCCTCGGCGGTACCGGCGGGATCGGATCCGCGGTGGTCCGAGACCTCCTCGACGTCTCCGGCCGAGGCGGCGACGACTGGCAGGTCGACGTCGTCGCTCGTCGCGGCGGTCCGGCCGCCGATGCCCTGACCGCAGCCGGCGCCTCCTTCGTCGCCGGCGACCGACGCGACACGACCGCGCTCCGCGACCTCCTGCGCCCCGGTGCCGACCTGCTCGTCGACACCGTCGGGGTCACCCGCGACGACGCCCTGCAGCTGCGCCCGTTCCTCGACGACGTCGGTTCGACCGTGTTCGTGTCGTCGAAGGCGGTGTACGTCGACGACCAGGGGCGCCATGCGAACGCCGTCGACAAGCCCGTGTTCGGCGGCTCGGTCACCGAGCTGCAGCCCACCGTCGTCGCCGGGGACGGCGACCCGACCTCGCGAGACGGCTACGGCGCCGCGAAGGTCGCCGCCGAACAGGTCCTGCTCGACCACGGCGCCCCGGTCACGGTGCTCCGTCCGTCGAAGGTGTACGGCGTCGGCATCGGACGCCCGCGGGAGTGGTTCGTGGTCCGCCGCGCCCTCGACGGTCGGGAGCGCATCCTGCTCGCCGACCACGGCCGCGGTGTCGACCACACGACGGCCGCGAGCGGGATCGCATCCCTCGTGCGTCTCGTCGCCGACGCTCCCGACCGCCGCATCCTCAACGTGGCCGACGAGACCGCGCCCGACGTCCTCGAGATCGTGCGCACCCTCGCCGGGCTCGTCGACCACCGCTTCGACGAGGTCCTGCTCGACCAGGACGCCCCCACCTTCGTCGGGACGACCCCGTGGAGTTCGCCGTCGCCGTTCGTCCTCGACACGTCGGCGGCTCGGGCGCTCGGCTGGCAGCCCCCGCGGTACGCCGACGCCGTCCGTCCCGAGGTCGACTGGCTGCTCGAGACCGCGCACGCCGTGCCGGCCGGCGGTGACGTCCCCTGGGCGGAGGACCCGTTCTGGGACCGCATGTTCGACTACGGCCCCGAGGACGCCGCCCTGGCGCTGCTCTCGCTCGGCAGGGACTGACGCCGTGCCGCGCTCCGAGGTGCTCTTCGTCGGCGGCCGCTCCGGCGTCGGCAAGAGCACCGCGGCCGAGGCCCTGCACGACCTGCTCGTCGCGGCGGACGTGGCGCACGCCGTGATCGAGGGCGACGTCCTCGACCTCGCCCACCCGGCGCCGCACGTCGCCCACCCGGACGTGCGGCTCGCCGAGCGGAACCTGCGGACGATATGGGCCGGGTACCGCGAGCTCGGACACCACCGGCTCGTCTTCACGAACACCGTGTCCGTGCTCGAGCACGAACGGCTCGCCGCCGCGATGGGCGACGACCCGCTCGTCACCGTGGTCCTGCTCCGCGCCTCCGACGCCACCACCGCCGGTCGACTGGCCCGGCGGGCGGGCGGCACGGTCCCGCAGGCGCAGCTCGCACACAGCACGGCGACGGCCGGGAGGCTCGACTCGGCCGTCGCGGACACGGTCGCGCGGGTGGACACCGACGGCCGCACGCCGGAGCAGGTCGCTCGTCGGCTCGCGGCACTGTCCGGCTGGCTCCCGCACGGACCGCGCAGGTGAGGGCTCGCGTACGAGGACGCCCCCTCCGAC
>CAJYIG010000299.1 GCA_913774725.1 uncultured Curtobacterium sp.
TCGGAGATGACGATCTCCTCGATCATGCGTCGTCCTCGGTCGCCGGGCCGCGCCACCCGGCGACCGGCAGCTGGAACTTCGCGACCAGCCGGTCGGTGAACGGGGCGTCCTTCAACCGCGCGACCCGGACCGGGTCGGGTGAACGACGGACCTCCACCCGGGCGCCCGGCGGCAGGTCGTGCGTCCGCCGGCCGTCGCACCAGAGGACCCCGACGCCGCTCGTCCGCCGCAGGACCTCGATCGCCAGCGTGCAGTCGGGACCGACGACGATCGGTCGGGCGAACAGGGCGTGCGCGCTGAGCGGCACCATCAGCAGGGCGTCGACGTCCGGCCAGACGATCGGGCCGCCGCCCGAGAACGAGTACGCGGTGGACCCCGTCGGGGTCGCGACGACGACGCCGTCGCAGCCGAAGGACGACAGCGGACGACCGTCGACCTCGGTCACGACCTCGAGCATGCGCTCACGGGAGGCCTTCTCGATCGTCGCCTCGTTCAACGCCCACGACGAGTAGACGACCTCGTGCCCGACGACCACGTCGACCTGGAGCGTCACGCGCTCCTCGACCTTGTAGTCGCCGCTCAGTGCGCGTTCGACCGTGGCGCGCAGCCCGTCGCGCTCGCTCTCGGCGAGGAACCCGACGTGTCCCAGGTTCACGCCGACGATCGGCGCCCCCGTGCCGCGCGCCAGCTCGGCCGCCCGGAGGATCGTGCCGTCGCCGCCGAGGACGATGACGATCTCGAGCTGGTCGGCCTGCACGTCGACGCCCAGGATGTCGACCTGACCGACCGAGGCCTCGGCCCGCCGGACGTCGGCGTACTCGTCGAACGGCATCACCGGGGTGAGTCCCGCGGCGTGGAGCAGGTCGCAGACCTCGACGGCGGCGTCGATGGAGTCCTGTCGGCCCGTGTGGGAGACGAGCAGGATGTGCCGGTCGTCGTCGCTCATGCAGCCCCTTCGGTGAGTTCGGTTGCCCGATCGATCCACGCTGTCGGGTTCCCCCATCCTGCCGGATCACCCCCGACACGACGCTGGAAGTGCGCGAGGTACTCGTGGTTGCCGTGCGTGCCGACGATCGGCGACGCGGCGAGTCCGACCGTCCCGAGGCCGGCATCCCACGCCGACCACAGCACGTTCATCAGCGCGTCGTTCCGCAGCCCGGGATCGCGCACGATGCCCTCGCGCACACCGCCGCGGCCGACCTCGAACTGCGGCTTCACGAGCAGCACGAACTCGTCGGCGGGCACGGCCTCGGCCAGCACGGGCAGGACGATGCGCAGGGAGATGAAGGACAGGTCGCCGACCACCAGGCTCGTGCGGGGCGCCTCGGGGTCGAGTGCCGCGTAGTCGTCGGCGGTGAGGTCGCGGGCGTTGCAGCCCTCGACCACCCGGACGCGCTCGTCGATGGCGATCACCGGGTCGAGCTGGCCGTGCCCGACGTCGAGGGCGACCACGCGGGCCGCGCCGTGGTGGAGCAGCACCTGGGTGAACCCGCCGGTGCTGGCACCCACGTCGAGCACCACGCGCCCGCCCGGGTCGACGTCGAAGACCTCGAGCGCGCGGACGAGCTTCCGCGCAGCGCGGGACACCCACTCGTCCTCGGTGTCCACGACGAGTTCGGCGTCCGGGGCGACCGGGGCCGAGGGCTTCACGACGGCCGCCCCGTCGACGGTCACCCGGCCGGCCTGGACCAGCTTCGCCGCCGCGGTCCGTGAGCGCACGAGTCCGCGGGTGGCGAGCAGTGCGTCCAGCCGGACCGGTCGGCGGTCGTCGTGCTCAGGCACCCGTGCCGCCGTCGCCTCGTCCGCTCCCCCACACCTGGGACGCGCCGGCGGCACGGCCGGAGCTGTGACCCTGCGGCGCCTGACCGCTCTCGAGCCGGGTGCGCAGGTCGTCGTGCAGCGCGGAGAAGGCGTCGGCGCGCTCGGGCAGGGGCAGGGCCTCGGCAGCGGCGGTGCGGGCCGCGAAGTCGTCGGGCTGCTGCGGCTGCTGCGGCTCGGGCTGCTGCGGCTGCTCGGGCTGCTGCGGCTGCTCGGGCTGCTGCGGCGCTGGTGTCTGCGGCTGGTGCGGGTCGTGCACGTCGGTCAACCTACTCGCCGCCGTACAGCTTCGGGTCGACGTCGAGGCCGTAGATCGCCAGGCCCGACTCCCAGATGAGCGCCGCGCCCGCCCGGAGCAGGTCGATCGGGGAGCCGGCGTCCAGCACCCGCACGACGTGCCCGTGCATCGCTACGGTGGCGTCGCCGACCGTGACGTAGCGCGTGCCGTCCGGGTCCTGCCGCCGCACCGTCACCGGGTAGGGCGCGGACAGCTCGCGCAGGTCCTGCAGCACGTAGGTCGGACGCGAGCGCTGGTCGGCCGCGAGCACCTGCTTCGCCTGGTCGATGCCCGTCAGCACGAGCACGCTGGGGATGCCCGCGTCGTTCGCGCCCTTGATGTCCGTGTCGAGACGGTCACCGATGAACAGCGGGTGCTCACCGCCGAACCGGGCGATCGCGGCATCGAAGATCGGCCGTTCCGGCTTGCCCGCGACGACCGGCATCCGGCCGACGGCCTGGTGCACGGCGGACACGAGCGTGCCGTTGCCGGGCGCGATGCCCCGCTCCACCGGGATCGACCAGTCCATGTTCGTCGCGACCCACGGCACGTCGGGGTCGGCGAGGGCGAACGACGCCTCGGCGAGGTGCGTCCATCCGAGGTCCGGTGAGAACCCCTGGATGACCGCTGCCGGCGCGTCGTCGGCGCTCGTCGTCACGGTGAAGCCCGCCTGCTCGACGATGCTCGTCAGCCCGACACCGCCCGTCACCAGCACGGTGGACCCGGCCGGCACGAGCGTCTCGAGCAGCCGGACGCCCGCCTGCGACGAGGTCACGACGTCGTCGGCCGAGACCTCGAGCCCGTAGCCCTGCAGGTGCTCGGCCACGTCGGACGGCCGGCGCGAGGCATTGTTCGTGATGTACCCGACGCGCGCCGTCACCGACGCCCGGGTGAGCGCCTCGACCGCGTGCGGGATCGCGTTCCGCCCGCGGTACACGACGCCGTCGAGGTCCGTGAGGACGACGTCCACACCGTCCGTCGGGGACCTCGGGACCTCAGTCGGCTGCGGACCCGTCGACGTCGCGGGGGTTGTCGTCGTCGATCTCGCCGAGGTCGTCGTCGGGGTCGACGTCGTCGCCGAGCTGGTCGGTGTCGTCGAGCGCTCCGGCTCCGTGCTCGTCCCCGGCGACGGACTCGTCCCCGACGACGGGCTCGTCGTGTCCTTCGACTTCTTCCTCGACCACATCGACAGTCTCCCATGCGTTCTCGTCGGCGATCTCAGCCAGGGCGGCGGCGGCCCGGTCGACCCGCGCCCACCACTCGTCGGCCTCGTCCTGACGGCCGAGCTCCTCGAGCGTGGCCGCGTAAGCACTGTAGAGGGCCGGTGACCAGCTGTAGGCCGTGGTCGGGTCGAGCTGCGGGATCTCGAGCTCGCCGAGGGCAGCCGTCGGGTTGCCCAGGTCGAGCCGGGCGCCCGACATCGCGATCGCCAGTTCGACCTGCACCGCCGTGTCCAGCGCGGCGCGGTCGATCGACCGGCCGAGCTCGAGTGCACGCTCGGGCCGACCGAGGCCCCGCTCGCAGTCCACCATCATCGGCAGCTGGTCGTTCTTGCCGGAGATCCGACGGTAGGTGCGGAGCTCGCGGAGCGCGGTGGCGAAGTCGCCCGTGCGGTACGCGGTGATGGCCGCCGTCTCTCGGACGACGGCGACACGGCCAGCACGACGAGCGGCGCTCAGAGCGTGGAGGTTCGCCGTCTCCGGGTCCTCGTCGACGAGCAGCGCCGCCATGACGAGGTGCTTCGCCACCCAGTCCGCGTTGTCCTTGCTGAGCGTCTTGAGCTCCGCGCGGGCGGCCGGGTCGAGGTCGCGCGCCGAGACGCTCTCGTCGATCTCGGGGTCGTCGTGGCGCGGGCGGACGGAGCGGGTGCCGTACGGGTCCCGGTCCTCCCAGTCGTCGCGCGCGGCCTCGCCGAAGCGGGCACCGGCGTGCCGGGAGCCGTCACCGAAGCGAGGGCGGTCACCGCGGTCGTCACCACGGCCGAACGATCGACGGTCGCCGTCGCGCTGCGGACGACGGTCATCGCCCCCACGGTACGGACGACGCTCCTCACCATCGCGCTGCGGACGGCGGTCGCCGCCCGCGCGCTGCGGACGACGGTCATCGCCCCCGCGGAACGGACCGCGCTCTCCGCGATCGCGGAACGGACGGCGCTCGTCACCGTCGCGCTGCGGACGACGGTCATCGCCACCGCGGAACGGACGACGCTCGTCACCGTCACGCTGCGGACGACGGTCGTCGCCCCCGCGGAACGGAGCGCGCTCACCGCGATCGCGGTAGGGACGGCGCTCGTCACCGTCGCGCTGCGGTCGACGGACATCGCCCCCACGGTACGGACGACGCTCCTCACCATCACGCTGCGGACGGCGGTCGTCACCGCCGCGGTACGGACGACGCTCACCCCCGTCACGCTGCGGACGACGGTCCTCGCCACCACGGAACGGACGGCCCTCGCCCCCGTCACGCTGCGGACGACGATCGCCGCCGTCGCGGGAGGGGCGACGGTCGCCGCCCTCACGCTGCGGACGGCGGTCGTCTCCACCGCGGAAGGGACGATCAGCTCCGCGAGGACCGTCACCACGCGGCGGACGTCCCGCGCCGTCGCGGTCGCCCTGTCGGACCGGGCGACGGCCGCCGTCGGCGAACGACCGGTCACCGTCGCGGAAGGACCGACGGTCATCACGACCGCCGCGCCCGACGTCACGCCCGCCACGGTCACCGTCCCGGCGCGCACGATCACCCTCGCGACGCTCGAAGTCACGCGGTCCGGACGACCAGCGGCAGCCTTCGCGCCGCGCTCCGCGATCCCGGTCGTTGCGCTGCTGCTCGTCGTCGTTCGCCACCGTTGCTCCTCATCGCGTGCCCGCGCCGATGTGCGCCGGGCTGTCGTCCGCTGTGTCGTTGTGTGGGTGCCGCACGGTCGTCCGTGCTCGTTGCAGGTCCAGTCCATCACGAACCGGACTGCGAGTCGAGCGACCGCGGGCGGAAACACATGTGGCCACCGGCCCCTTCGAGAACGAGGGTCTCCCCTACGAGTTCTCGATGGAGGGCCGATGGCCACATCACTTACGTTGAGTCCGGCGGCGTCCTACTCTCCCACAAGGTCCCCCTTGCAGTACCATCGGCGCTGAGAGGCTTAGCTTCCGGGTTCGGAATGTGACCGGGCGTTTCCCTCTCGCTATGACCACCGGAACA
>CAJYIG010000300.1 GCA_913774725.1 uncultured Curtobacterium sp.
TCCCACCCGCCGAGCTCGCGGAGCAGGTCGGTGCGGAAGTGGTTCGACGTGCCGCCGAGCGGGATCGGGAGCTGTCGGGCGTCGAGTCCGGCGAGCATGTAGTCGAACCAGTACGAGTACTCGAGCGTGAACATGCGCGTGAGTGCGTTCTCGTCGGCGTTGAAGTAGCTCAGCGCCGCCTGCACGCACACGGTGTCGTCGCCGGCGCGGTCGAAGGTCAGGAACACCTTCTTGAGCTGGTCGGGGTCCGGGCGGTCCTCGGCGTCGTAGATGACGACGTACTCCCCCTGCGCGATCGCCAGTCCGACGTTGCAGGCGCGGGGCTTCGTCTGCGGTGACCCCGGCGGCACGATGACGATGCGCATCCACTCCGGTGGCGCCGCGTCGATGACGGCCTCGCGGGTCTCGTGGTCCTCGGCCTCGACGAGCACCAGGACCTCGAGCCGGTCCTTCGGCCAGTCGAGCACCTCGAGGTTCCGGACGAGGTCGTGCACGATGTTCGCCTCGCGGAAGACCGGCACGAGCACGGTGTAGGTCGGCAGGGCGTCGTCGTCGAGCGCGGCGACGTCGTCCGCGGAGACCTGCTCCACGAGGTCGAAGCGGGCGCCGACCATCGACACCCAGAACTTGAAGAGGATCCCCGCCAGGAACCCCAGCGAGACCACCGCCGTCGCGGTCGCGACAGTGGTGCCCGGCGCGAGGACGAGGCACGCCGCGAACACGAGCAGGGCGATCCCGCCGCCGACCTGCTGCCCGCGCGACAGGACGGTCCGTGCGGACAGCGCGGGGTTCGTGCGGGCGAGGCCGTGGGCCGCGAGGTCGGCGACCTCCTCCTCGAGCTCGTACGCGACCCGTTGTCGCACGTCCGCCTCGGACGCGCTGCGGAGGACGACGGGCTCGCCGAACTCCTCGGTGAGCGCTGCACGGAGGACGTCGGGGTCCGACCGGCCGCTCGTCAGGACGAGGACGCCCTCGCGGATCCGGGCCGACGCGACCCAGCCCTCCTCGACGTGCCGCTGCACGGAGCACCGGTGCCGCGGTCGCCAGTCGGTCTCCTCGCCGCGGTGCCGACCGCCGGGCACGACCACGGTCCGTGGGCCGGGCGCGGTCACCGGAGCACCACCGCGGTGACGGCGTGCATCCACTCGACGACGACCTGACGTTCGGAGGCAGCGGCCCACGCGAGCGGCACCTGCAGCACGGCGAGGACGACGACGAGGGTGCTGGTGACCCGGCCCTCGACCGGCGGCAGGATCGCGATCGCCACGCTGAGCATGGTGACGAAGACGTTGCCGGCCGTCGCGACCGGTACGAGCCCGATCGCGTACCCGCCCATCGTCCCGACGAAGAGCGCCGCGACGAGGGCGATCGCGCCGGGGCGCCGGACGAGCAGTGCGAGGGTCGCACCGGCGACGAGCATCGCCACCAGGAGCAGGCCGTCCGCCGTGGCGAACAGGTGACGCACGGCGTCGAGTCGTTGCTCGGACACGTGGATCGTCCCGCGCAGCGCCGCGAACGGGTCGTGGAGCACCATCAGGTCGAGGACCGCGGTCGAGAGCGCGACCGCGAGGCTCGGGAACACGAGGACGAGCACGTTCGCCCGGCGGATGCCCCGCTGGTCGTGGCGCGCCAGGTCGAGCAGCGGTGCGGCGAGCGCCGCGATGCCGACGTAGACGAAGCCCATCGGGTCGACCAGCGTGGACAGCATGAGCGCGAGTCCGGCGCGGAACCCCGCCTGCGTGTCCCCCCACGCGAAGAACCGGACCATGTCGACGACGGCCAGGGCGAAGAGGGCGATGCCGAGGAACGCCTGCAGGTCGTCGAGGGCGAGGAAGGCGTACAGCGGGTTGGCGCCGAGGGCGATCGTGAAGGCGACGACCTCGCGCATCCGCAGGCCGCGTCGCAGCATGTCCTGTGCGAGGAGCTGGAGCAGCACGCCGGCGACGATCCCACCGAGCACCGCGGCACCCTGCACGCCGAACGGCATGAACCGGAGCAGCACCCCGGAGAGCAGCGGCCAGAGCTGCCCGATCGCCTGCACGACACCTCCGTCGAGCGCGGCCGTCGCCCGGTCGAACGTGACCTGGTTCCCGGTGAGTCCGAGGGAGAGCGTCGGCGTGCCGCGCGCCGCGACCAGTGCGAGGACGACGTACGGCAGCGCGAAGGCGGCGCGGAGCAGCCACCGGAGGGCGACGGGCGGCAGGGGCCCCAGCGTTGCGGGTGCCGGCACTGCACCGGTCGGTGCCGGGTGCGTGCGAGAGAGCGTGACGGTCATGCGGCTCCTCCGGGTGAAGCACGCAGGGGGTGTCCTGCACCGTCCATTCCACCCCGTGTCCACGGAGCGCGACAGCCCACGAACGGGGTACAGCCCGGTCCCCCTCGTGGCGGACCCGCCGTGCCCGGCGGTGCGTCAGCCCCGGTCGGCCGCGATGAGCTGCAGCTGCGTCAGCACCACGGGGGTGGCGGCCGCGAGCGTGAAGGTCCCGTCGGTGACCGCGCCGCCGTCGAACCGGAAGACGCGGGTCTGCCCGGTCCAGCTGAACGCCGCGTCGTGTTCCTCGACGGCGTGCACGACGGTGCCGTCCGCGTCGCGGAGCACCGTACGCCACGACGCGGTGACCGGCTCGGCCACCGTGACGGCGACCAGGGACGTCCTCGTGGCGGTGACCGGCACGGAGACCGACTCCCCCGCGGCGAGCGCCACCCGGGTCAGCCCGGTGTCGTCGGTGAGCGGCGACGCCCCGACGGGCAGGACGTCGTCCGGGGTGTCCTGGAAGCCGTGCAGCTCCGACGCGGAGACCGGACGGGTGTCGGACGCCCACCCGGTGGCGGTCGCCGACAGCTCCACCACGATCGACGATGCCCCGACGACGACCGCGTGCGGGATGCTGATCGACGTCCACGGGTGGCCGTCGACCGTGACGGAGGCGATGAACCGCCCGTCGCCGGCGGTCTCGATGACGGTGGTCGCGCCTCCCGGCCGTCGCAGGACCGTCCGCCGGACCGACGGCGGGACGAGCACGTAGGTGCCGGTCGCCGGCGCCAGCGGGTAGAGCCCGATGCTGGCGAAGACGTACCAGGCGCTCATCTCGCCGTTGTCCTCGTCACCCGGGTACCCCTGCCCGAGGTCGGACCCGACGAAGAGCCGGTCGAGGCACTCGCGGACGATGCGGTGCGCGTCGTCGTGCCGTCCGGTGAACATGGGGAAGAACGGGATGTGGTGCGCCGGCTGGTTCGACATGCCGAGCATCCCCATCCGCACGTCGCGCGCCTCGGTCATCTCGTGGATCGCGAACCCGTACGACCCGGAGCGGTCGGTGGCACCGGTCTCACGGCGCTCGGTGAAGCGGGTGAAGGCCGCGTCGAACGCGGCCGGCCCGCCGTGCAGGTCGACGATGCCGGCGCCGTCGTGCGGCGCGGTGAACATCGTTCCCCAGGCGTTGGTCTCGGTGTGGTCGCCGCCCCAGACGTCGGGGTCGAAGTCGTCCCCGGCCCGCCAGGCGCCGTCCGGCGTGCGGCCGATGAAGAACCCTCGCTCCCGGTCGAAGACGTTCCGGTACCGGAGCGAGCGGCGTGCGAACCACTCGTGCTCGGCCCGGTACCGTCGCTCGCCGTCCGCGTCGTCGGCGGCCGCGGCTCGGGCCGCCATCGCGTCGGCCAGGACGGCGACGCCCCAGTCGTTGATGGCCGCATCGAGGGTCCAGGACATCCCCTCGCCGGTCGCCGTGTCGACGTACCCGCGCAGGTCACCCGGGAGGCTCCCCTTCCGTCCGACGCGCCGGTCCGGCGACGGGACGGTCGCGTTCCGCACCGCGGACCGGTACGCCTGCTCGACGTCGAACCCGTCGACGTCCTTCGCCACGAGGTCGGCGAACACGGTGTCGCTCGTGGTGCCGGTCATGACGTCCTCGGCCCCGGGGGCACTCCACCGCGGTGTCCAGCCGCCGTCGGTGAAGTGACCGACGACCCCCTCGGCGAGGTCGGCGGCGGTCTCGGGCGTGAGCAGGGCGAGCAGCGGCCAGGCGGTCCGGTAGGTGTCCCAGAACCCGTTCGTGGTGGTGAGCGGGCCGTCGACGACCTCGGGCCCGGGCTCGTCGCGGATAGGCTCCGACAGGACCTCCCCGTACGGCGACCGGTGCCGTGGTGCCCCGGTCAGCGCGGTCTCCCCCGCACGCGTCGGGTACAGGAAGGCCCGGTACAGCCCGGAGTAGAGCGAGACGAGCTGGTCCTCGGTGGCGCCCTCGACCTGCAGCGTGTCGAGTGCGGCGGTCCAGCGTTCCTCGGCGTGCCGACGCATCCGGTCGACGTCCCCCGCGACCTCGAGATTCGCGATCGCGTCCTCGGTGGAGACGGTCGAGATCCCGAGCAGGACGTCGGCGTCCCCGCCGACCTCGATCCAGCCGCGGAGCTCGCCGTCGACGAACGTCGTCCGGTTGGCGAGCGCGTTCCCGATCCGCACGTGCACGTGGTGCGGTGGTGTCTCGGCGCGGTCGTCGAGCAGGGCGTCGACGATCGCCGTGCCGTCCTCGATGCGCACCGTGCACGAGCGGAGCACCCCGTGGTGGTCGAGCAGG
>CAJYIG010000301.1 GCA_913774725.1 uncultured Curtobacterium sp.
CAGCCCGTGGCTGCCGCCGCTGCCGGAGCTGCTGCCGCTCGCGCAGGTCGCATCGGCCGCGGTCGGGTCGTCCGCTCCCTCTGCACCTTCCGGGTCGTCGCCGGTCGAGTCGCTGCGCTTCGCCGTCGGGCTCGAGGACCTGCCGGACTCCCAGGAGCAGCGCGCTGCCGAGGTCGACCTCGCCCGGTTCACGCACCAGTTCGTCGTCGGTGCGCCCGGGTCCGGGCGGTCGACGGCGCTCCGCACCCTGGCTGCCTCGGCGGCGCGCTCCCTGTCGTCCGCCAACCTGCACGTGTACGCGATCGACTGCGGCAACGGTGCCCTCGCGTCCCTCCAGCAGTTGCCGCACTGCGGCGCCGTGGTGCAGCGGACGCAGGTGGAACGCGCGACGCGCCTGATCGACCGGTTGACGCGGGAGACCGCGCGTCGGCACGACGTGATCGCCGCGGCGTCGGCCGCGGACGTCACCGAGCAGCGCCTGCTCGCCGCACCCGGGGAGCGGCTGCCGCACGTGCTCGTGCTCATCGACCGCTGGGAGAACTTCACCACGTCGCTCGGCGAGGTCGACGGCGGGGCGCTGACCGACGCCGTGCAGTCGCTGCTCCGCGACGGTGCGGCAGCCGGGATCCACGTCGTGGTGTCCGGTGACCGGTCGTTGCTGTCGTCGCGCATGTCGACGCTCACCGACGACAAGGTCGTGCTGCGGCTGACCGACCGGTTGGACTACTCGCTCGGCGGCATCAACCACCGGAAGCTGCCCGCGTCGATCCCGGCCGGGCGCGGGTTCCGCGCCGACTCCGGCACCGAGGTGCACTTCGCGACGCTCGGCACCGACGTGTCCGGGCAGGGGCAGACCACCGCGGTACGTGACCTGGCCGCGGAGCTCCGTGCCGGCTCGCCGGTGGCACCCTCGCCACGTCCGTTCCGGGTGGACGCGATGCCGAAGGACCTCGACCTCGACACCGCACTCGCGCTTGAGTCCGCTCCCGGACCGACCCCGATGGTGGCGGTCACCGGGGTCGGTGGGGACGACATGGAGCTGCAGACCGTCGACCTGCGCACGGGAGGCGGAACCTTCGTGGTCGCCGGACCGTCGCGGTCCGGCCGGTCCACCATGCTCGCGGCCATGGCCCGGTCGCTCCTGGCCGGCGGCACGTCGCTCGTCGTGCTCGCGCCGCGACCGGGACCCGTGCGGGACCTGGAGGGTCTGCCGGGCGTCCGTGCGGTGTTCAGTGGGGACGACGTCACGCAGGAGCAGCTCGAACCGGTGCTCGCGCCGGACGGTGCTCCCCTCGTGCTCGTCGTGGACGACGGTGAGCTGCTCATCGACTGCTCGGCGGCGCGTTGGCTGCGCGACTGGGGGCGCGCGGCGGTGGACAACGGGCAGGGGATGCTGCTCGGCGGGAACACCACGGGGCTCGCGGCCGGGTTCGGCGGGTGGCAGGTCGACGCCAAGAAGAACCGGCGCGGGGCGCTGCTGTCGCCGCAGGACACCCTGGCCGGGGACCTGATCGGGGTGCGCATCGCGCGGTCGTCGATCTCGACGCGGATCGAGCCCGGGTCGGCGCTCGTGCACCTGGGGACCGGGCTGGCGTCGACGCTGCAGGTGCCGATGGTCCCGCGCGGGACGCTGGCGGGGACCGGGGCCGGGGCCGGGGCGCTGGTCGGCTGAGGCTGGTGCTGGCGGCCTGTCGGTCGGTCGGCCGGGAGCCCGGTCCGCTGAGGCTGGTGCTGGCCGGTTACTGCTCGCGGCGGTCCGCCGATGCTGGGAGCGACCCGAGAACGCTCCCCACAGGGCATCTGTTTGTCAAGTCGTTTTACACAGTGGAAACGCCACCCGGGACAACCTTCAAGGTGTAGTTGAAGCCCGGTTCTCCACACACGGTGTGGAACAGGAAAGCCCAGTTCAAGCCGTCGAACACCTGTTCTACCGTGCAGTTGTCCACACCCTCGTCCACAGTTGTGCACATGGGGACCCGGCGTGTTCCGCATGCTCTCCACAAAGTTATCCACAGGGCCGTTTGCTGGGGATAACTTTGTCCCCGTAGCTTGGCCCAGCGACTCGGCGGAGGCAGGGGATGTCGGTCGTCCGGGGTAGGAAAGCCGGTGTGGGCCGAGGTCCGCACCGTCACGACAAGAGGGAGTCCGTGTGTCGATCGCGCATCTCGATCCGTCCCCGCAGGACCTGTCCGAGCGGGGTTCGGAACGGACGCCGCCGCACGACCTGCTCGCCGAGCAGTCGACGATCGGCGGCATGCTGCTGTCGAAGGACGCCGTCGCCGACGTCATCGAGACCGCCCGTGGCGTGGACTTCTACATCCCCAAGCACGAGGTCATCTTCGACGCGATCCTGTCGCTCTACTCGCACGGCGAACCCACGGACGTCATCGCCGTCACCGACGAGCTGACCAAGACCGGTCTGCTCTCGCGAGCCGGCGGTGCCAAGTACCTGCACAGCGTCACGAGCATGGTGCCGACCGCGGCGAACGCCGGGTACTACGCAGCCATCGTCGCCGAGAAGGCCGTGCTCCGGCGCCTGGTCGACGCCGGCACCCGCATCGTGCAGATGGGCTACGCGTCCGAGGGGGAGGTCACGGACCTCGTCAACAGCGCACAGGCCGAGGTCTACAACGTCGCCGGTGGCGTGCAGACCGAGGACTACGTGCCCCTGACCGACGCCATCGGTGCCGCGATCGACGAGATCGAGGCTGCGAAGGGCCGCGACGGGCAGATGACCGGCGTGCCGACCGGGTTCAGCGGGCTCGACGCCCTGACGAACGGCTTCCACCCCGGGCAGCTCATCATCGTCGCCGCGCGCCCCGCGCTCGGCAAGTCGACCCTGGCGCTCGACCTGTGCCGTGCCGCAGCGCTCAAGCACGACCAGACGGCCGCGTTCTTCTCGCTGGAGATGGGCCGTGCCGAGATCGCGATGCGCCTGCTGTCCGCCGAGTCGAGCGTGCCGCTGCAGAACATGCGCAAGGGCACCGTCGACTCCCGCGACTGGACGACCATCGCCCAGACCCGCGGCCGGATCAACGACGCGCCGTTCTTCATCGACGACTCCCCCAACATGACGCTCG
>CAJYIG010000302.1 GCA_913774725.1 uncultured Curtobacterium sp.
CCCGGTCGAGGGCGGCGACCTCGGCGTCCTCGGCACCGCGGACGCCGGCCAGGACGACCGCGGCCGGGTCCAGGACCGGGAGGTCGGGGAACAGGTCGTCCGGTCGGTCCACGAGCAGGCGCAGCACGGCGGTCTCGGCCGCGACGGGTTGCGCCCGGTTCAGCGACCGGTAGCCGGTCGAGCCGGCGATGCGCACGAACGCGGTGCCCGGACGCACGAGCACGGTGGCGCCGAGCACGCTCGACCCGTCCCCGCCCACCACGAGCACGGGTTCGCTCGCCACGCCGGTCTCCTCGGCGACGCGTTCGGCGACGGCGCGCACGGACGTGTAGCGGGCGACCGCGGTCTCCAGGCGGTCGCCGGCACCGGCCGGGACGTCGACGACGGTGGTGGCGGCTCGGGGCAGGTCGGCCGCGATGGCCTGGGCTCCGTCGCCGAGGCGCATCGCGCGCGACGACGCCGAACCCTGCCACTGACCGACGACGAGGAACTGCATCGTCTCAGTCTGGCAGCACGGTCCGGCGCCGTCCGCAGGTGTGCGTCAGATGCTCGACGAGCCGCCGTTCTTCAGCGCGGCGAGCCGGGCCTCGACCTCGGCGTCGCGACCGACGTCCTCGAGGCTCTCGAACTGAGCGTCGAGGCTCGACGACTGCAGCTCCTGCTGGCCGAGGACCTTCGCCTCCTCGCGGCGGACCTTCTCCTCGAAGCGCGCGAGGTCGCTGGTCGGGTCGGTGATGTCGATGTTGCCGATGGCGTCGTTGACCTTCGACTGCGCCTCGGCGGTCTTCTGGCGTGCGACCAGCGAGTCGCGCTTGGCCTTGAGCTGCTCGAGCTTCTGCTCCATGCCGGCCAGGCCGGACTTGAGCTTCTCGACCTGCTCGTTCTGCGTCGCGAGCGGCGCCGCGTTGTCCTTGACCTCCTGCTCGGCCGCGATCTGCTTGCCGATCGCGATCTTCGCCAGGTTGTCGAACTTGTCCGCGTCGGCGCTCTTGCCCTCGGCGCGGTACTTGTCGGCGGCGGCCGAGGCGTTCGCGGCCTTCTGGCCCCACTCGGTCGCGGCGCGCTCGTCCTCCTCGTTGTCCTGCTCCAGCAGGCGGAGGTTGCCGATGGTCTGCGCGATCGCCGTCTTGGCGTCCGCGATGTTGTTCGTGTAGTCACGGACGAGCTGGTCCAGCATCTTCTGCGGGTCCTCGGCGTCGTCGATGAGCTGGTTCACGTTCGCCCGGATGAGCGAGGAGATCCGGCCGAAGATCGTCTGCTTTGCCATTGCTTTCCCTTTCCTGGAAGGACTGTGGTGGTGCTGCTGGTCGAGCGTCCTGCGGGTCGTGCGGTCGTGCGGGTCGTGCGTGCGGTGCGTGCGACGTGCGTGCGTCGTGCTGGTCGTGGCCGGGGTCAGAAGCGGCCGCCGCCGGAGAAGCCGCCACCGCCGCCTCCGCCGCCTCCGCCCCCGAAGCCACCGCCTCCGAAGCCACCGCTCCCGAAGCCGCCACCGCCGAACGAGCCGCCGCCGAAGCTGCCGCCGCGGCCGCCCAGCAGGCCGCCGAGCACGATCCCGGTCACGAGGCCGCCGAGCTGTGCGCCGTTGCCGCCGCCTCCCTGCCCGGGCCACCCGCCCATGTCGTCGTTCGCGGCGTCCATGGCCGCAGCGGCGTACTGTTCCGCAGCGCGCGCCGCTCCCAGCGCGCGAGCGGGGTCGCTCGTCGCGAGGTCGACCGCGTCGTCGAGGGCACGCTCGGCCTCGGACAGGCGCGTGCGGGCCGTGGTCCCGACGGCACCGCGGCGGAGGGAGATGAAGTCGCGGGCCTGGCTGATGCGGGCCCGGGCGTCACGCAGGGCGTCGTCGAGGGCTCGTTGCGCACGCTGCTGCTGCTCCTGCGCCCCGCGCGCGGCGGCCAGCGCGGCGTCGATCTCGGTGTTCGCCTTCGTCAACGCGTCCACCGCGGCGATCGGGTCGCGCGGGTCGGAACCCTGTCGGAGGACGGTGTCCGCGCGGGTGACCGCGGCGGCGAGGGTCGGGTCGCCCGACCGCATCGCGCGTGCCGCAGCGACGTCACCCTCGATGTCTGCGCGCATCGCCTCGGCCCGCGCAGCCGCCTCGGCGAACGCCCGCTCGGCGCCCGTGGCGCTGGCGGTCAGCTGCTGGACCTGCGCGAGGGCGTGCTGCGCGTCGCGAACGGCGATCACGGCCTCGCCCTTGTCGCCCGACGCGATGGCCGCGGTCGCCGCCTGCGAGCGTTCCGTCGCGTACCCGAGCACCTGTTCGGCCTGTTCCACGTTGTCGGAGACCGTCGCGAGCGTCCGGCCGCCGTAGGACCCGCGGACCCGTTCGAGTGCCCGGCGCGCGGCGTCGAGCTCCACCGGGGCCGCGGCGACCGCGGAGGCGAGGCCGGCCGCGGCGTCCTCGACGCCGTCCTCGAGCGAGCGCAGCCGGTCGAAGGCCTCGGTCTGTTCGTCGATGGACGCGTGCGCCTGTTCGCAGATCGCGATGATCTGGTTCGCCCACTGCGCCCGTTGCTGCGCGGAGTCCGGTACCTCGTCGTCGAGCTGCTGCTGGAAGGAGAAGGCCTGGCGCACGTTCCGCTTCGCGGTCGCGACGGCCTCGGCGAAGGGCTTCGCAGCGTCCTCGCCGAACTGCGCCGTGGCGAACCCGACCTCCTGCTCGGCGGTCCGGAGCTCGTCGTCGATGGTGACGAGCGCACCCCCGGCCTTGCGCTCGAGCCCGGCGAGCGACTCCTGTCGTGCCCGCTCGGCCTCGGCGGTCCGACGCTTGTTGCGGGTGCGGATCACCAGGACGGCGACGACCGCTCCGAGCACGACGACGAGCAGCAGCACCCACAACCACGTGAGGTCCGGCGGCGCCTGCGACGCGACGAGGCCGTTCGCCAGCGCGACGGCGGCGCCGGCCCAGTCGCCGTCCCGCAGCTGCGGCACCGCGTCCTGCTGGTACGCGGACTCGACGTCGGAGCGCGACAGTGCGGTCTCGTTGGTCTGCTGGATGTC
>CAJYIG010000303.1 GCA_913774725.1 uncultured Curtobacterium sp.
TGCGTGGGACTCGCCGACCGCGGGGTCGCCACGACGAGGAGTTCGAGGCGCCAGTGCGCCGGAGCCGTGGCGAGCAGGTGTGCACCCCACTTCGCGAAGGAGTCGGTGTCGACCAGGCCGACCACGCGACGGGCGCGGGGCGGCGGGTCGGACGGGAGGCGCGCCTCCCGTCCGGCCGTCGACCCGCGTCGAGCGGCCTCCGCCGGTTCTGCCCGCTCGTGCACGCGACGGGTCAGGCGCCGACGCGGCGGAGCTTCGCCATCGGAGCCTGCTCACCGGGGAAGATCCGCTTGATCCCGTCGCCCAGCGCGGTCTCGATGACGCGCACGTCGCGGGCCAGGGTCTGCAGTCCGTGCGGCTCGAGGGACGCCGCGTGGTCCGACCCCCACATGGTGCGGTCGAGGGTGATGTGCCGCTCGACGGCCGAGGCGCCGAGGGCCACCGCGGCGAGCGAGATCTGCAGACCGGGCTCGTGCCCCGAGTAGCCGACCGGCACACCGGCGTAGCGCAGGGCGAGGGTGTCGATCATGCGGAGGTTGGCCTCCTCTGCGGGCATCGGGTAGGTCGACGTGGCGTGCATGAGGACGAGCCGGGCTGTTCCGAGGGTCTCGACCGCGCGGTCGATCTGCTCCAGCGTGGACATCCCGGTCGACAGGATCACCGGCTTGCCCGTCGCCGCGACGGCGCGCAGGAGGCCGAGGTCGGTGACCGACGCCGAGGCGATCTTGTACGCGACGACGTTGAGGTCCTCGAGGAAGTCGACGCTCGGCTCGTCCCACGGCGAGGCGAACCAGTCGAGGCCGCGGAGCGTGGCATGGTCGCCGATCTCGATGTACTGCTCGCGGTCGAACTCGACGCGGTACCGGTACTCCAGGTAGGTCATCTCGCCCCAGGGGGTGCTCCGCGTGGTGGCCTTCATGTGCTCCGGCGTGGCGATCTCCGGCGTGCGCTTCTGGAACTTGACCGCCTGCAGGCCGGCGTCGGCGGCGACGTCGATGAGTCGCTTCGCGATGTCGACGTCGCCGTTGTGGTTGAGCCCGATCTCGCCGATCAGGTAGGCGGGGTTGCCGGCGCCGATGGTCGAGGTGCCGATGGTGACGGTCATGGTGCTCCGTTCGGTGCGGGTTCGGGTGCGGGTGCGGGCGTGCGCTGGTGTTCGTGCTCGCGCTGGTGTTCGTGCGTGTGCGCCGCGTCGTGCGCGTGCGCGTGCTCGTGCTGGTGTTCGTGCATGTGCTGGTGCTCGTGCATGCGCGCCGCGTCGTGCTGGTGCTCGTGCATGTGCGCCGCGTCGTGCTCGACCGCGAGGGCGTCGGCGAGTTCGAGGTCGTGGAGGTCGTCGACGTCGATCGCCGTCCGCGGGTCGGTGACCGCGAGCTCCACCCGTCCGTGGAAGCGGTGACCGTGCGCGCGCAGGGCCGCAGCGCGGAAGGCGTAGAAGGCGCCCGTCTCGCGGTACTCCGGCTCGCGGTCCTGGCGGCGCGGTCGGGTGGCGGCGTCGTGGTTCACGGCGCGCGCGCTGCCGTCCGGAGCGGTGCGCCAGAGGAAGGCGTGCGACGGAGTGGCCGCGAACACCACGTCCGCGACGCCGCTCTGCACACGTCGGACCGCGTCGTCGAGGTCGGCGGGGTCGATGAACGGGGAGGTCGCCTGCAGGAACACTACGACCTCGGGTGTCCGGCCGTCCGCGGTCAGGGCGTCGATCGCGTGCAGGAGCGCGGACTCCGAGGAGGCCTCGTCGCCGGCGAGCTCGGGCGGACGCCGGACGACGAGTGCGCCGGCGTCGCGGGCCGCCTCAGCGATGGCGTCACCGTCGGTCGAGACCACCACGGCGTCGATCGTCGGGGTCGCGCGGGCGGTGTCGACCGCGCGGCGCACCAGCGAGCGACCGCCGACGGTGCGGAGGTTCTTGCCCGGGATTCCCTTCGACCCCGCGCGGGCCGGGACGATGGCCACGACGGCGCCGGGGCCGCGGCCGGGGTCTGGTCCTGCCCCTGGTCCTGGTCCTGGTCCTGGTCCTGGTCCTGGTCCGCGGGAGTGCATGTCCCGGACCGTACGGAGGAGCGGTGACCCTGAGACGAACGACAGGCAGACGGACGTCGAACGCTCTGCGACCCGGCCCGGCCCGACCTGACCTGTTCCGACCGGTCGCGCTGTGCGAGCGGCTGCTCGCGGGCGGAAGGGCGCTCTCTGCTCACAGCCCGGCCGGGCACGAGCGGGAGAACCTCGCCCCGCGAGCGGGCGTTCCCTGCTGCCCCTGCCGGTCGGGTGCTGCCGGTTCCGCCCGCTCGTGCAAGCTCGACTCCGTCTGGGCTCGGGTCGGCGTCCGCATGCCTGAGCTCGCGAGACGCGAGCGGGCGTTCCCTGCTGCCCCTGCCGGTCGGGTGCTGCCGGTTCCGCCCGCTCGTGCCGGATGTGCGACGTGCTGCTCGCCGGGCGTCCTCGGTGCAGACCGCCCGGTGCAGCGGCCCGTCGACCGACAGCGGTAGAATCGTCGCCGCTCGCCTCCGTAGCTCAGTGGATAGAGCAGGTGGTTTCTACCCTCCGTGTCGCGGGTTCGATTCCTGCCGGGGGCACACACGACGAGAGGCCGCCATCCCCCGGGATGGCGGCCTCTCGGCGTCGTGGCGTCGGACGGTCAGTCGGCGTCGGATGCCCGCCGACGGAGCTCGCTCGCGCTGATCGGCTGCGTGTAGGGCGAGGCGACCTCGTGCCCGTCCTCGTCCTCGTCCGCTCGTGCGCCTGACGACGTGCTCGACGCCGGTGAACGGTCGAGCCCGCTCGCCGAAGCGGAGGCGCGGTTCACGTGCGCGTCGGCGGAGGTCGGGCTCGCGACGCTCGGCGCTGCAGAGGGCCGGTCGTCCGAGCGATCCCCGTGGTCACGATCGGTCGAGTCGACCTCGCCGGAGTCGGAGGTGTCCACGCCGCGGGTGCCGAGGTCGTTCCGAGCGTTCTGCGCCGTGCCCGCGCCCGGGCGTCCGGACGCGATCGGCGAGCCCAGCTGCGGGCGCACGGGCGTGCCGTCGAGCGGCACGGTCTCACGATCGCCGTAGGGCCGCGTGCGGTTGTCGGACGAACCACGCACGTCGTCGATCGGGGTGGTGGCGTCCTGATCGGTCGTCGAGACAGCGGCCGGGCCGGACGACCACGGAGTCGAACTCCCCGGCGTTGAGCTCGCAGGAGCCGTGGCCCCGGCGGGAGCGCCGCTTTGCTGCGGTGCCGGGCGGAGCGAGGTCGTGGTCGGCGTCGCGCGTGACGGGGTGGCGTCGGTGTCGGCCGACCGCTGCTGCTGACCGGCGTTCCAGTCCTGCTGGCGGGCGATGAGTTCGGCGTCCGGATCCGGCGAGTCGAACTTCCACCGCTCGAGGTCGGCCTTGAACAGTTTCTTGGCGCGACCGGGGCGGGCGTTCCACTCGAGCAGGCGGTCGCGGAGCTCGGCGACGGACTGGTCCGCCTGCGACGTGAAGGTGGAGGAGTTCCGCTTGATGTCGGCGAGCTCGTGCTGCACCCAGTCGGCGGCCAACGGGGCACCGCTCACCGGCAGGAGACGCAGTCGGACGTCGGCGTCCTCGGCGAGGTGGTCGGCGTAGGCACGTTCCTCGTGTCCGAGCGCTCCCCAGCGCGAGGCCTTGCGCGCCGCGCTGACCACACCCGCGACCGCCGAGTTGCGGCTCTCTCGATCGTGGAGTGCGACGACGCGTTTCGCTGCCGCACGCCCGATGAGCGCGGCGATCACTCCGGCGACGACGATCGCGACGAAGGGGATGATCGCGCCGGACAGCACGCGCCAGCCCTCGTCGGATGCGCTCCAGTCGGTCAGGTCGTTCCACCAGTCCATGCGCGAACCCTACGCAGCGCTCGGCCCGGATCCGCGGAGGCCGATCGGCGTTCCGTCGAGCTGTGTCCGCCGGACGGTCCGGCGAGCCGCTCCGGCCGTCTCCGACCGGTCCGTCTCCGGCGGGTAGACCTCGCCGGATCGGACGTCAGCGGGTCGGACCTCGCTGGGTGGGACGTCAGCGGGGTAGACCTTGCTGGGTCGGACGTCAGCGGGGTAGACCTTGCTGGGTGGGACGTCAGCGGGTCCGACCTCGCCGGTCGGACGTCAGCGGGTCCGATCTCGCCGGGTCGGTCTCCGGTGGGCAGTCCCCGGCGGGTCAGCCCCAGCGGAGGCAGTCGACGGCGTCGTCGGCGGACCAGACGTTCGGCAGCTCGACGAACCGACGCTCCGTCGCGACGTACCGACGCGCACGGTACGCCGTGCCACCGGCGACGTCCACCCGGTCGACGTACCCGACGATCTCGCCGTTGGCGCGGGTGACCCGGCTGAGGTCGTCCCGCACGTCGAGCACGCGGAGGTCCCCACGGCTGCGTGCCACCGGCGTGGAACGGATCCGGAACGCTGGTGCGGTGCTCGTCTGCACGGGTGCCTCCTGCTGGTCTGTCGTGATCTCGTTGGTTCGACGGTACGGCCGACCACCGACAGTGCAGGGGGGTGATGGGCCGTCCGGGGACGGGCGACACCGGACCGATCCTGTGCAGGAGCCGTACCCCACCGGCGTGCGCCCGGAGCGACGGAGGGTAGCCTTCCGCGCATGACGACCTTCGTGCTCGCTGGCGGATGCTTCTGGTGCCTCGACGCCGTGTACCGGACCCTGCAGGGCGTGCAGGACGTGGTCTCCGGGTACACCGGCGGCGCGACGGACGATCCGACGTACGAGGCCGTCTGCACCGGGACGACCGGTCACGCCGAGGCGGTCGCGGTGACCTTCGACGAGTCGGTCATCCCGGCCGACGTCGTGCTCGACGTCTTCTTCACGCTCCACGACCCGCGGCAGCTGAACCGTCAGGGCGCGGACGTCGGCACCCAGTACCGCTCAGCGATGTTCCCGGCGGACGACGAGCAGCGGACCCTGTTCGAGCGGGCGGTCCAGCGCGCAGCGGACATCTGGGACGGCGGCATCGTGACGACGATCGAACCGCTCGGTACGTTCTACCGTGCGGAGGAGTACCACCAGGACTTCTTCGCGAAGAACCCCGGACAGGGCTACTGCCTCGCGGTCGCGCTGCCCAAGGTGAACAAGGTCCGCAAGGCCTACAGTCAGTACATCCTGGCGTCCTGAGACGCGGGCGCCGGGGCCACGAGGAGGTGGTCGAACGATGATGGACAACACCGGGACCTGGGTGGCCGTCGGTCCGGCGGGCGCGGTCGGCAGCATCCACCGCGCGCCGGACGGGTACCAGGTCGAGCTCTACGGGCGGCGTGGCAGGGGCGGGACGTACCCAACGCTCGAGTCCGCGAAGGGCGCGGTCCACGCGGCTCTCGGACCCCTCGCGGACCGTCCCGAGTTCCGCGCGCACTGATCGGGTCGGACGGGAGGCTCGGGGGACTCTTCCTCCACAGCCCACCTGGACGAGATGGTCGGTCACAGATCGAGCCCCGGGCCGCGTCCGCGTCCCGGGGCTCGCGCACGATCGAGTCATGAACGACACGATCACCGTCTGCGGCATCGTCGCGACCGAACCCCGCCACCTCGTCACCGACACCGGCATCGCCATCTCGAGCCTGCGCCTGGCGTCCCCCTCGCGACGATGGGAGCGCAGCACCTCGTCCTGGACCAACGGCCCGACCAACTGGTACACCGTCACCGCGTTCCGCTCCCTCGCTGCGAACGTCCACAAGTCCCTGAAGAAGGGTGACCGGATCGTCGTGACGGGGCGCGTCCGGATCCGGGCGTGGGAGCGCGACGGACGGGGTGGTACCTCCGTCGAGATCGACGCCGACGGCATCGGGCACGACCTCGCGTGGGGCATCAGCAACTGGATCCGTGTCCCGCGGCACGTCGGCGACTCGAACGCCGGTCCCGGGGTGCCGCCGGGGGTGCCGACGGTGAACCCGGACACGGGAGAGGTCACGGGCACGGTCCCGGAGGACGACCACCTGGGGAGCGTCCCCGGAGAGCCCGGCGACCACGCGGTGCCCGGTCCGGCCGACGGATCGGCGCCGTCGCTCGACAGGGACGAGCGCGACGGCGACGTGGATCCGCGCGTCGTGGCAGCGGGCGACGGGGACGCCGCCGCCGCCACCGCGCTGCGGGAGCCCTTCCCCGACGAGGGACCGCGTGCCGTCGCGTGAGCGGACCGCCGCAGGACCGGTCGTCGGCGAGGATCGGCGACCGTGCCGTGCACCGCCGGTACCCAGTCCGTCCGGTGGCGGCGCAGGGGGAGCGGTGGCGCGCCGGGGTCAGTAGACTTGCGCCGATATGGCTGAGTACATCTACCAGATGGTCCGCGCCCGCAAGACGGTCGGCGACAAGCTGATCCTCGACGACGTCACGATGTCGTTCCTCCCCGGCGCCAAGATCGGCGTCGTCGGGCCGAACGGTGCGGGCAAGTCGACGATCCTGAAGATCATGGCGGGTCTCGACCAGCCGTCCAACGGCGAGGCGAAGCTGACCCCCGGCTTCTCCGTCGGCATCCTCATGCAGGAGCCCGAGCTCGACGAGTCCAAGACCGTGCTCGAGAACGTCCAGATGGGCGTCGGCGCGATCAAGGGCAAGCTCGACCGCTTCAACGAGATCTCCGCGCAGATGGCCGAGCCGGACGCCGACTTCGACGCGCTCCTGGCCGAGATGGGCACCCTGCAGGAGGAGATCGACGCTGCCGACGCGTGGGACCTCGACTCCCAGCTCGAGCAGGCCATGGACGCACTGCAGTGCCCGCCGGCGGATGCGCAGATCGCCAACCTCTCGGGCGGTGAGAAGCGCCGCGTCGCGCTCTGCAAGCTGCTCCTCGAGAAGCCCGACCTGCTGCTCCTCGACGAGCCCACCAACCACCTCGACGCCGAGTCCGTGCTCTGGCTCGAGCAGCACCTGTCGAAGTACCCCGGCGCCGTGCTCGCCGTCACCCACGACCGGTACTTCCTCGACCACGTCGCGCAGTGGATCGCCGAGGTCGACCGCGGCCGTCTCTACCCGTACGAGGGCAACTACTCGACCTACCTCGAGAAGAAGCGCGAGCGCCTCGAAGTCCAGGGCAAGAAGGACGCCAAGCTCGCGAAGCGTCTGTCGAGCGAGCTCGAGTGGGTCCGGAGCAACTCGAAGGGTCGCCAGGCGAAGTCGAAGGCGCGTCTGGCCCGCTACGAGGAGATGGCTGCCGAGGCCGAGCGCACGCGGAAGCTCGACTTCGAGGAGATCGTGATCCCGGTCGGCCCGCGTCTGGGCTCCCAGGTGATCGACGCCGAGAAGCTGCACAAGCAGTTCGGCGAGCGCGTCATCATCGACGGCCTGTCCTTCACCCTGCCGCGCAACGGCATCGTCGGCGTCATCGGCCCGAACGGCGTCGGCAAGACCACGCTGTTCAAGACCATCGTCGGCCTCGAGCCGCTCGACGGCGGGCAGCTGAAGGTCGGCGAGACGGTCGACATCTCCTACGTCGACCAGAGCCGTGGCGGCATCGACCCGAACAAGAACCTTTGGGAGGTCGTCTCCGACGGCCTGGACTTCATCCAGGTCGGCAAGACCGAGATCCCGTCCCGGGCCTACGTGTCGCAGTTCGGCTTCAAGGGCCCGGACCAGCAGAAGAAGGCCGGCGTGCTCTCCGGCGGTGAGCGCAACCGCCTGAACCTCGCGCTCACGCTCAAGCAGGGCGGCAACCTGCTACTCCTCGACGAGCCGACGAACGACCTCGACGTCGAGACGCTCGGCAGCCTCGAGAACGCCCTGCTCGAGTTCCCGGGCTGCGCCGTCGTGATCACCCACGACCGCTGGTTCCTCGACCGGATCGCGACGCACATCCTCGCGTGGGAGGGCTTGAACGAGGACGGCACCCCGAACTGGTACTGGTTCGAGGGCAACTTCGAGGCCTACGAGGAGAACAAGCTCGTGCGCCTCGGCCCGGACGCGAACAAGCCCGGTCGCTCGACGTACCGCAAGCTCACGCGCGACTGACCCGTGGCGAGGCTGCACGTCCCCGTCCGCATCCGGTGGAGCGACATCGACGCGTACGGCCACGTCAACAACTCCGCGATGCTGCGTCTCCTGGAGGACGCGCGCATCGCGGGGTTCTGGGGCCACGACCCCGCCGACGTCGCGCCCGAGGACGACCTGCCGGACCCGATCATCGACGGCCGCCCCGGCTCGGGCACGATGACGGTGATCGCCGCGCAGCGTCTCGAGTACCTCGCATCGATCCCGTACCTCCGGCGACCGCTCGACGTGCAGATGTGGATCGGGCGGATCGGAGGCGCGAGCATCGACGTGTCGTACGAGATCTGGTCGCCGGTGGGGGGCGAGCCGCTGGTGCTGTACACCCGCGCCACGACCGCCCTGGTGATGGTCGACGCGGCGACGAACCGTCCCCGGCGCCTCTCCGAGGCCGAGCGAGCCGCCTGCGCGCCGTTCGTCGAACCCGCGGTGCAGTTCTCCCGCCCGTAGCGCGGAGCGTCAGCGCGGGACGCGCATCATGCCCTCCTGCGCCACCGACGCCAGCAGACGGCCGTCGCGGGAGAACATCCGGCCGAACGCGAGCCCTCGGCCGCCCTGCGCGCTCGGCGACTCCTGCGTGTAGAGCACCCAGTCGTCCGCGCGACCGTCGCGGTGCCACCACATCGCGTGGTCGAGGCTCGCGCTCTTCACGCCCGGCGTCCCCCACGCGACACCGTGCCGACGCATGATCGGCTCGAGGATCGACAGGTCACTCGCGTACCCGAGCACGGCGCGGCTGAGCGCCGCGTCCTCCGGCAGGTCGCCGTCGACGCGGAACCACACGGCCTGGTGCGGGACCCGTTCCCCCTGCACGTCGACGAACACCGGACCTTCCACGTGCCGCAGGTCGATCGAGCGCTCGGCCCAGGCCTGCGCCACAGGGTGGTCGATCCGCGACAGGATCGACGCGGCCGAGGGCAGCGACTCCGGATCCGGGGTGTCGACGGGGAACGGGTCCTGGTGCTCGAGCCCGTCGTCCGGCCGCTGGAAGGACGCGATCATCGAGAAGATCGGGACACCGCGCTGGTAGGCCTGGACGCGCCGCGTGGCGAAGGACCGTCCGTCGTGGATGCGTTCGACGGCGAACGTGATCGGCACGTCGATGTCGCCCGGTCGGAGGAAGTACCCGTGCATCGAGTGGATCGCGCGGTCCGCGATGGTGTGCTGCGCGGCGACGATGCACTGCGCGAGCACCTGCCCGCCGAAGACCCGTCCTCCGGGGGACCAGTGGCTCGCGCCGGTGAGGATCGTCTCGCCCGTGCTCGCGCCGGTGTCCTGCAGGCGGAGGGTGCTGAGGAAGTCGGGTTCGCCGTTCACCCCCGCAGTCTACGAACCCGCCACCGGTAGGATCGGTGTCGACATGGGCACCACGTTCACGCTTCCCGACGCCGCCTCGCTCGGCGACCTCCGCACCTACCTCGGACGCGCTGCCCGGATCGAGGACGGCTCCGTGCGGCTCATCGCCGACTCGGGCGTCCTGGCGGTCTACACGGCGATCCTGTACCCGATCGGACTGCTCGACGAACTCCCGACGGTGCTCGGTCTGCGCACCTTCTCGCTCACCGTGCCGGCGACGATCGACGCGGTCGTGCCGCTCGCCTCGCTGCAGGAGCGACTGCGCGTGCTGGCCGAGGAGCACGACGCGGCCGGAGCCGACGGAGCCGATCCGACGCGGCCGACCCCGATCGAGGTCGAGCTCCCGCACGAGGTCAACACCGTGACGTGGGCCGCGATCTCGCCGCCCCGTGGTGGCTGGGTCCCGCTGCCGGACGTCTCCCCGGAGCTGCTCCGCCGCGCCGCACGGGACGGCATCGCCGAGGTCGCGGACGCCGTCCCGTCGAACGCCGGTGAGGCCATCGTCCGTCGCATCCGCGCCGAGGTGTGGGGCCGACCCGTCCCCGGGATCGAGCACGTCCCGGCTGCTGCCGGCTTCGCGGGGGAGAGCCTCGGGTTCCTCGGGCACGACCCGGTGCGGCTGTTCGAGACGGGTCCGTGGAGCCGGTTGACGTCGTCGCGCGGGCACATCCTGGTGAAGCGGCGCAGCTGGAACCTCGACCGGTAGCCCCGGCACGGGTTCGTCCCTGCACAGCGGGCCGGGTCAGCGCGGTCGTCCACAGGCCCCGGGGATGCCCACCCGGCTCCGTCATCGGCGTGGTTGGGTTGCACCATGAACGTCTTCCTCACCGGCGCATCCGGGTACATCGGGTCCTCAGTCCTCCGCGCACTCTTCGCCCACGGGCACCGGGTCACGGCGGTCGTCCGTTCCGATCAGAAGGGCGCGGCGGTGCGCGACGCCGGGGGAGACGCGATCGTCGGCGACCTTCTGATCGGAACGGACGACCGCCGTGACCCGGTGCCCGTGGGCGAAGAGTGCGCGGAGGACTGAGGACCCGATGTACCCAGATCGGAAGAGCAC
>CAJYIG010000304.1 GCA_913774725.1 uncultured Curtobacterium sp.
GGCGATCCTGACGGCCGAGGGCTGGCGCGTCGTCCGCTCGTGGGAGCACGACCACCCCGCGACGGTCGCCGACCGCGTCGAGCTCGAACTCGACCGCTGGAGCGCCATCGTCACGGGGCTCCCGGAGCGCAGGAGCTCGTGACGACACCGTGTGCGTGGCGCCCGAGCCGCAACCGTCAGCAGCCATCTCCGTGGCCCGCGGGGAGCCCCGTCCGTCACATCGGGTCACGGTGTCGCGCGCGCCGCTGGTCAGGCGTACCGTCGCCGCATGACCGTCGGAGCAGCGATCGCCGTCCTCGTGGGGGTGCTCGCCCTTGCGTCCGTCCTCGGCCTGGTGCTCCGACGCCGGACGGGTCGTGCCCGCAGCACGGCCGCACTCGCCGCCGACGACCTTGCTGCGGATGCGGACTACGGCACCGCGGCGACGCTGGTGCAGTTCTCCACGCCCACCTGCGCGCGCTGCCCCGCGACCAGGCGCCAACTCGACGTCCTCGCCGACCGGCACACGGGTGTCCGTCGCATCGACCTCGACCTCGCCGAACGCCCCGAGCTCGCCGAGCGCTTCGACGTCATGCAGACACCGACGGTCCTGCTCCTCGACGCGCAGCGGACCGTCCGGACGCGCTTCGGTGGGCCGCCCCGCCCCGCGGAACTCGCTGCTGCCCTCGACTCCGTCCTGACCGCCGACTCCCCGGAGACACGATGACCACCACGAACGACACCGCGCGCGGGATCGACCCCCGCTCCCCCCGCTTCGGCGCCGCGATCACGACGGTGCTCCTCGCGGCGACGATCGTCCTCACCCTCGTCCCCGCGACGTGGCCCGTCGGCATCGTCCTGCTCGCCGTGATCGTCGTGCTCTTCGCCATCGGTGGCATCGCCGGGATCCGTCGCCACCCGTACGGTGCGATCTTCCGCCGCTTCGTCCGCCCGCAGCTCGGTCCGCCCGCCGAACTCGAGGCGCCGGAGCCCCCGACCTTCGCGCAGCGGGTCGGCCTGGTCATCACGGCACTCGCCCTCGTGCTGGCGCTGGTCGGCGTCCCCTACGCGGCGCCGATCGGCGCCGCGATCGCGCTCGTCGCCGCGTTCCTCAACGCCGTCTTCGACGTCTGCATCGGGTGCCTGATGTACGTGTGGCTCGTCCGGGCGGGCGTGTTCCGCGCGCGGAGCACCACCGCCTGAGGACCCCGATCCAGGGCTCGACGCCGCTGGGCCACGTCCAGCTCACGCGGGCGATGGTGTGCGGCCGACCGAGGGCCTTCGCCGAGCAAGCCCGGAACCCCGGATCCGAGCCTCGCCCGACCACACTCCACCCACGTCAGAGGCTGATCTCGGCGCCGGCCCACTCCTGCAGCCCAGGGTCGTGCGTCGCCACCACGATCGCGCTCCCCGCACTCCGGAGCCGCTCGAGTCCGTCCCGCACCAGCGCAGCACTCATCTCGTCGAGCGATGCCGTGGGCTCGTCCGCGAGCACCAGCACCGGTCGCTGCACGAGCACCCGAGCCACCGCGACGCGCTGCTGCTCACCACCGCTGAGGAAACCGGCCCGCATCTCGAGCCGACCCCCGAGCCCCACCGCGTTCGCAGCGTCCTGGATCCGCTCGTCGCGTTCACGCCGAGGGACGCCGCTCGGCCGGACGACGCCCAGGTTCTGCTCGATGGTCCACTGTGGGACGACGGCGTGGTCCTGCACGACGAACCCCACACGGTCGCGCCGCATCAGTCGCCGCGCTCGACGAGCACTCCGGTGCACGTCCTCGCCCAGCAACCGGACATTCCCTCGAGCCGGTGGCTGCAACCCGCCGAGACAGCGGAGCAGCGTGCTCTTCCCCTGCCCCGACGGTCCGGTGACCGCGACGGCGTCGGCCGCGCGGACGGACAACGACAGGTCGTTCCACAGCGTCCGGGACCCGACGTCGAAGCCCGCTCCGTCGACCTCGAGCACCGGCGCTCCGCTCACCACGTCTTCCTCCAGGTTCCTGCACCGGGGTCCGAAACCACGACGAGCACGGCCCCGAGCAGCACGAGTGCTCCGACTCCGCTGACCGTGCCTGCCGCGAGGACCACGTCGGCCGGGACACCGAGCAACACCCCCGTCCCGGCAGCGGTCGCTGCGGCGGTGCAGCTCGCGCCGACGAGGAACCATCGGTGCCGGACCATCGGGTGTCTCCCGACCAGGAACTGCACCCGCCCGGGTCGAGCGGTACGGACACGGTGTTCGCCCACGAGTGACGTCGCCGCGAGCAGGAGTGCCAGCAGTGCAGCACCCACGGCCATCAGGAGCGTGTGGCGCTCGGTCCTGAGCTCTCCGAGCTGCCGTTCCACTCGGGCCCCGACGCGATCGACCTGCAGGACGACGTCCGTGAGCCCCGCCGCCCGCAGCTGGTGTTCGAGCCCCGCACGGTCCGCGAACCGCACCTCCCCGTTCGCGGCACCGGTCCCGACCTGGTTCGGTGCGAGGTCGGTCGGATCGGGCACGACGAGCACGGGGATGTCCGGCCACGTCGGCAGCAGCGGTTCGATCCCGTTCGTCCAGAGGATCGTGGACTCGGTGACGGCCGCGGTGGAACGCACCGGTCGGATCCCGATCTCGAGCGGCCGCGGGGGCTGACGCCCCTCCACCTGCCACCCGGTTGCGATGTCCGCCGCTGCTGCGGCACGGAGGGCATCACTCTCGGCGGCGAGCACGTCGGGGACGAGCAGGACCGGTTGCCCGTGCCGGGGAGGAGTGCGCGGGAGGAGGCCGCGCAGGGCGGCGCTGGCGTCCCCGACGAGTGTCAACCGGTCGGTGAACGACGAGTAGGCCATGCTGGCGTTCCCTCGTTCGAGCGCTGCCGTCGCGATGAGTCCCAACGCCTGGTCCTGTTCGAGGGTCGTCGACGCGGTACCGAGGACGACGTCGTCCCCGTGCGCAGCCTCGGCGACGAGTGACCGTTCCACGCCGGCGGCCGCACGGTGCCCGTCGTCGACGAGCGTCGCGTCGGTGACCGTCAGCGTGACGAGCGCGATCCCCGCCGCCGACACCAGGACCGTCGGCCAGCGCGACTCCGCAGCGCGTGGCGCCGACGCGACGCTCAGCAAGGAGCAGACGACGTGGAGCAGGAGGACGACCAGGAACCCCGCGAGGACGGACACCGCGATGACGATCGCCGCGAACCGGGTCGTCGGGGCGCCAGCCCCGCCCACGGCGAGCGCCACCAGAGACCCCGCGCAGACGGCGACGACCATTGGTCCCGCCACGAGAGCGAGATCCAGCGCCTCTGCGCACACCACGCTCCCAGCAGACCAGCCCGCTCGTGAGCGGAGGTCCTGCCGACCGGTCCGCCGTCTCGATTCAACGACGAGCGCGATCGCGAGCCCGAGCAGGACCGCCACCGCGACGGGTGCAACGGTCGGCCGCGTCAGGACGACGACGAGCGTCCCGATCGGAGCGGGTGTGGTGTCGACGCTCGTGTACCCGGCTCTCCGCAGCTCGTCCGTGAAGAGTCGGACCGACCTCCTGTCGCCGTCGACCGCCATCGGGCCCAACAGGTCGAGCGTGCCGCCGTCACCGATCGGCCGAGTCCTGATGGTCGCCCCGGTACCCGGCTGTGAAGCGAC
>CAJYIG010000305.1 GCA_913774725.1 uncultured Curtobacterium sp.
CACGAGACCGATCCGACCACCACGCACGCGGCGCATGAGCGTCTCGTCGGCGTGCGCGATGTCGTCGTCGCCCAGTCGGATCTCGCCGCCGGTGATGTGCCCGGCTCCCGGCAGGAGCCGGAGCAGCGCAGCGATCAGTGTCGACTTGCCCGAGCCGGACTGGCCGACGATCGCGACGCGTTCGCCGCGGCGGACGTCGAGGTCGACGCCGTGCAGCACTTCGCGGTCGCCGAACGCGACGCGGAGGTCGCGGACGGAGAGCAGGGTGTCGGCCGGGAGGCGCGGTGCGGCCCCGGTGGTCGTCGTCACGTTCTCAGCGTCCTGCGGCATAGCCCTGTGCTCCTCGCGGGTTGGCGGCGGCGCCCAGGACGCCGGTGTCGGGGTCGCGCGTCACGCACGACAGGCGGCCGAGCGACCAGTCGCCGGCCCGGGTGACGACGTGGCCGAGCTCCTCGAGCCCGGAGATGACCTCGTCGCCCAGAAGGTCCTCGACGACCAGGCCGCCGGGGGTCCAGGTGCGGGGCCAGAACGACCCCGGGAACGACGTCGTGTGCAGTGCGGGGGCGTCGATCGCCTGCTGCGGGGTCCACCCGCCGACGATCGTGCGGAGCAGGAAGAGCAGCTGCCACTGGTCCTGCTGGTCACCGCCCGGGCTGCCCATCGCCACGACGGGCTCGCCGTCCCGGAGCACGAGCGTCGGCGTGAGCGTCGTGCGGGGGCGGGCGCCTGGGGTCAGCGTGGACGCCGTGCCCTCCTCGAGCCAGGTCATCTGCATGCGGGTGCCGAGGCAGAACCCGAGCTCGGGGATGGTCGGCGAGGACTGCAGCCAGCCGCCGGACGGCGTCGCGCTGACGATGTTGCCCCAGCGGTCGACGACGTCGATGTGGCACGTGTCGCCGCGCGTCTCGCCGGTCGCCATCACGATCGGCTCGCCACGGTCCTCGTGCACGGCGTCGTCCTCGGCGGGGACGGCCACGGCGTCGGGCGTCGGTGCGTCCCCGCGGGCACCCGGCACGGTCGGCTCGCCGACGCCGGCGATCGGCTCGCCGCCCGGCGTGTAGGTCACGCGGAGCGGCGGCAGCGCGCCGGCCGGCACCGAGACCGTGCCCGGGCGGAGCTCGTGTGACGCGCGGTCGCCGATCAGCGCCCGTCGCTCGTCGGAGTACGCGTCCGAGAGCAGCTCGACCATCGGGACGTCACCGTCGCCGTAGTACGCCTCGCGGTCCGCCAGCGCGAGCTTCTGCGCCTCGGCGATCGTGTGGGCACCGAGCACGGTGGACGGGTCGAGCCGCTCGTCGTCCATCGGGTCGAGCAGGCGGAGGGTCTGCAGGAGCGCCGGTCCCTGGCCCCACGGCCCGGTCTTCGCGATCGTGTGCCCGCGGAACTCGGCGGTCGTCGCGGGCTCGGTCGCCGCCCGGAACGCCGCCAGGTCCGACGCGCGGAGCACCCCGGCGTGGTCGGTCCCCGACGCGTGCCGGTGCGGGGTCCGGACGAAGGCGTCGATCGCCTGCGCGACGGAGCCCTCGGCCCACTCGGTCCGGGCCGCCTCGATGCGCGCGACGCGCGCGCCGGCCGTGTCGTCGCCCGCTGTGGCACCGGACCCGGCCTGCACGAGCCGTTCCAGGACCGAGGCGTAGGTCTCGTTGCGCACCATCGTCCCGGCGACCGGCACCGAGCCTCCCGGCAGCCACCGCTCGGCGGAGGACGGCCAGTGGTCGCGGAACAGGTCCTGCACGGTCGCGATCGTCGCGACCACCCGCGGGGCGACCGGGTGGCCGTCGCGGGCGTACCCGATCGCGGGGGCGAGCACGTCGGCGAGCTCCCACGTGCCGTGCTCGGCGAGGAGCAGCAGCCAGGCGTCGACGGCGCCGGGCACGGCGGCCGCGAGGGCACCCGCTCCCGGGACGAGGTCGAGGCCCTCGGAGCGGAAGTGTTCCCGCGTCGCGCCGGCCGGGGCCGGTCCCTGGCCCATCAGCACCGTCGGGGTCTTGTCGGACGCGGTGGCGACGCCGGCGGTGACGTCACCGCCGGGGCCGTTCAGGTGCGGCTCGACGACGTGCAGGACGAACGCGCCGGCGACGGCCGCGTCGAAGGCGTTGCCGCCGCGTTCCAGGACCGACTGGGCCGTCGCGGTCGCGATCCAGTGCGTCGCGGCGGCCATGCCGAACGTGCCCTGCAGGTCCGGCCGGGTGGTCTCGGTCGGCGGTGCGGTGAAGGCGGGGTTGGTGGTGCGCATGCGTTACTTCCGGTCCGAGGCGGTGGGGTCGAGGGCGTCGCGCAGGGCGTCGCCGAACAGGTTGAAGCCGAGGCAGACGACGGCGATCGCGACGCCGGGCACGACCGCGGCCCACGGCGCCTGGCCGAGGTACTGCTGCGCGTCCGAGAGCATGATGCCGAGGCTCGGGGTGGGCGGTTGGATGCCGAGGCCGAGGAAGGACAGCAGTGCTTCGCCGATGACCGCGACCGGCATGATCACCGTGGCCTGCACGATGATCGCCGAGACGCAGTTCGGCAGGACGTGCTGCGCGATGATGCGTGCGCCGCCGGCGTCCAGCGTCTTCGCGCTCGTCACGAAGTCGGCGCTCGTGATCCGCAGGGTCTCACCACGCACGATGCGGATCATCGCCGGCACGTGCGAGATGCCGATCGCGATCACGGCGTTCGTCAGGCTCGGGCCGCTGATCGCCGCGAGGCCCACCGCGATGATGAGGAACGGGAACGCCAGGGCGACGTCGGTGAGCCGGCTGATGATCGCGTCGAGCCAGCGCCAGTAGCCGGCGAGGAGCCCGAGCGGCGTGCCGACGACGACCGCGAGCAGCACCGACAGCACGCCCACGACGAGCGAGACCTGGATGCCGTAGAGCGTCCGGGACAGGATGTCGCGGCCGAGGTCGTCGGTGCCGAACCCGAAGCCGACGGTGAAGGGCACCTGGAACGGCAGGTCGAAGTGCGTCGCGGTCGGGTCGTGCGGCGCGACGAGCGGTGCGGCGATCCCGGCGAGCACGACGACGGCGAGCATGATGCCCCCCGTCATGCCGAGCCGGTTCGTCCGGACCTGCTTCCAGATGCGACCGCGGCTCGAACCCAGGTCGAAGGGAGCGGTGATCGTGGTCATGCGGCGCCTCCGACGCGGATCTTCGGGTTGATGACCGAGTACAGGACGTCCACGGCGAAGTTGATGAGCACGTAGCCCAGGGTGATGACGAGCACGACGGCCTGGATGACCGGGTAGTCGCGGGTGAACACGGCGTCGAGCGTGAGCTTGCCGAAACCGGGCAGGGCGAAGATGCGCTCCGTGACGACCGCGCCCGAGATGAGCCCGCCGAGCTGCAGGCCGACGATCGTGACGACGACGATCATCGAGTTGCGCAGGCCGTAGCGGAAGAGCACCCGCGGGCGGCTCAGGCCCTTCGCGCGGGCGGTCCGCACGAAGTCGGTCTTCATCGTCTCGATCATCGACGCGCGGGTCTGCCGCATGATCACGGCCGCGAGCGACGTGCCGAGGATGAGCGCCGGCAGCGTCAGGTGGTGCAGCGCGCCGATCGGGTCGCTCGTCACCGGGACGTAGCCCGAGGCCGGGAACCAGCCGAGGCCTGCGGCGAGCCAGACGATCGCCAGGATGCCGAGCCAGAAGTTCGGCACGCTCAGCCCGACCAGGGCGGCGGCGTTCGCCATCCACTCGGGCCACTGCCCGCGGTAGCGCTCGGCGAGGGTGCCGAGTGCGACGCCGACGACGACCGCCACGACGATCGCGTACAGCGCGAGCCACAGCGTCACCGGCAGGGTCGATCCGAGCAGGTCGGTGACGGGAGTGCCCGTCCGGGTCGACTGGCCGAAGTCGCCCTGCAGCGCGTTGACGACGAAGCGCCAGTACTGCACGAAGACGGAGTCGTCGAGGCCGAGGTCGGCGCGGACGGCTGCGAGCCGCTCGGGGCTGGCCTCCTCGCCCGCCAGGGCCAGGGCCGGGTCGCCCGGCAGCTGCCGGACGCCGAAGAACACCACGATCGAGGCGAGGACGAGCGTGAGCGCCGCCTGCCAGAGTCGGGTCAGGACGTACCGGGTCACTTGCTGCCGCCTTCCACGAACGCCGCCTGGCTGAGTCGGACCACGCCGTCGGCGTAGGTGGAGACCCCGGCGACGTCCGTGCTGACGCCGGTGATGCTGCGGGTCCGGTAGAGGTAGATGATCGGGTCGTCCTGCTGGACCTTCGTGACGAGCTGCCCGTACAGGTCGGCGCGTTCCTGCTGGTCGGTGGCCTGCGCCGCGCGGCTGATCAGGTCGTCGACCTCGGGGTCGCTGTACCCGGGGTAGTTGTTGCCGCCGCCGGTGCCGAGGAACGAGCCGATGTTGCCGTGCGGGTCGACCCGGCCGGACCAGCCGAGCTGCAGCGCCTGGAAGTCGCCGCGGGTCTGGTCGTCGAGCAGGGTCGTGTACTCGACCGGGGTGATCGTGATCGCGAAGCCGCCCGCGCGGGCCTGGGCCTGCAGCGCCTGGGCGAACCGGACGGTGTCGGGGGTGTTCGTCACCTCCATCTCGATCGGGAACGGCTGCTGCACGCCGGCCTGCTCCAGGAGCTCCTTCGCGCGTTCGGGGTCGTACGCCGGGCAGGCCTTGCTCGCGTCGGTCGCGTAGACGCTCGTGTCCGGGATCGGGGAGCACGCGACGTCCGCCCAGCCGCGGAACACGCTCTGCACGAGTTCGGCGCGGTTGATCGCCATCGACAGGGCCTGCCGGACCTTCCGCTGCGTGGCGAGCGGGGTGTCGAGCGGCTCCGGATCGGTGCCGACGCCGTCCTGGTTGGCGAGGTTGATCGTGATGCCCTGGTACCCGAGCGACCCGGTGCGCAGGATGCTGAGGTCCTTGCGCTGCATCAGCTCGTCGACGTCCTGGGTGGAGATCGTGTCGGCGACCTGGACGTCCCCGGACTTCAGGTTCTGCGCGCGGATGCTCGCGTCGGTGATGATCCGGTAGGTGATCCGGTCGAAGTGCGCGCTCGCCGGGTCGTGGTACATCGGGTCGCGCTCCACGGTGATCGAGGTCTGCGGCACGCGCTCGACGAACTTGTACGGGCCGATGCAGACCGGGTGGTCGCCGAACCCGTCGCCCTCCTGCGCCAGCGCGGTCGGCGACATGACCATGCCCGCGCGGTCGGCCAGTGCCGCGGTGATCGGGGCGAAGGGGGTGGCGTAGCGGATCCGGACGGTGTGGTCGTCGACGGCGTCGATGGCCGACACCGGGCCCATCTCGCTCTTCCGGCTCGAGTCGTCCTTCGTCAGGTTCCGCTCGAGCGTCGTCACGACGGCGTCCGCGTCGAACGGGGTCCCGTCGGCGAACCGGTACCCGGTGTGCACCGGGAACGTGACCGTCTTCCCGCCGTCGGACACCGTCGGCAGCTCGGTCGCGAGCATCGGGACGACCGTGCCCTCCGCGTCGATGTCGTAGAGCTTCTGGCACATCGTCTCCATGACGTACCGGGTGTAGAGCGACGACGACGTGGTCGGGTCGAGGCGGTCCGGTTCGGCGGAGAGGGCCATCACGAGGTCGCCGCCCTCGCGGATCTGCTGGTCGCCGATCGCGACGGTGGTGACGGTGCCGGCGGTCGCGCCGCCGGCCTTCGAGCGTTGGACCGGCACGCAGGCGGTGAGCGCGAGCGAGGCGGCCAGGGCGACGGCGGGCACGGCGAGGAGTGTCCGGCGGCGTCGAGCGGGGGTCTGGGACATCGTGTTCCTGGAGCTGCTGGTGTGCGTGGCGACTCTTGTGGAGTCACGCTCAGGAGTGCGGTGATTGCATACAATCACAGGTGCTGGCGCTGCTTTGTACACATCGTGTTTCGATCATGTGAAACCTGCCGGAGCACCGCCCGCCTAGGCTGGCGGGATGCAGAGCCAGGGTGCGGAGGCGGTGCTGACAGCGTTCGCCCGCACGCCGGGTGACGTCGCCGGGGCCCGACGCGTCGCCCGACGGTTCGCAGACCTCGACGAGGGAGAGCGATCAGCGCTGCTCTGGAGCGATGACGCCGGGGCTCGGTTGGTCGCCGTCGTCCTCCTGGTGCAGGCGATGCGCGCCGAGCCCGATCCGGAGCTGACCGACGAGTACCTCGCCGCGGCGAAGGCCGAGCGGTTCGAGGACCCCGTGCTGGTCGACGTCGCGGCCGAGGAGCTCGTCGGTGCCCCGCTCGTCGGCGGCTCGACGGGGCCGCTGTTCGCGCTCGCGAAGGCCGACGTCGCGATGGTCCGCCGGATCGCCGTCGTCGCGACGCTCGCGTTCGCGAAGCAGGGCGACGCCGAGGTGCCGCTCGCGATCGCCGGGCGGCTCGTCCGGGAGCGCAGCGAGACCGTGCAGTCCGCGCTCGGCTGGGTGCTGCGCGAGACGGGGAAGCGGGCGTCCGAGCCGGCGCTCGTGGCGTTCCTCGAGCGGAACGGCCGCTTCCTGACCCCGGCCGCCCGGGCGACGGCGACCGAGCACCTGCCGCCGGCCGAGCGGGACCGCCTGCGCGCCTGACACGGGCCGCCCCCGCAGAACGCCACGATGGCGGCTGCTCGCAGCGGTACAGCGCTGCGAGCAACCGCCGACGTTGCGTCCCGCGGCAGGGGGCGCGCCGGGGCGTCAGCGGGTGAAGACGTCGTCGAGCGTCCAGGTCGGCAGACCGCGCTGCTCGAGCAGGGCGTGGAGCCGGGGCAGCGCCCCGATCGTCCCCGGGAAGTTCGCGTGCCCGATGACGACGTGCGCCGGCAGGAACCACTGCTCCGCGAAGCCGACGACCTGGTCCGAGGAGATGTCGCCCGAGTCCGCCAGTGAGCCGTACCAGAGCGTCGGCGTGGTGTAGCCGACGGCCGCGGCTGCCCGGTCGACCCGGGCGTCGTGGTACCCGTACGGCGGTCGGAAGTACGGGCGGGCGTCGACGCCGAACGTCCGCTCGAGGAACTCGTGGTTCCGCACCAGTTCGTCCTGGATCGCCTGGTCGCCGAGCTTCGTCAGCGCCGGGTGGTCCCAGGTGTGGTTGCCGAGCTGCACCTGCCCGGACTCGACGAGCGGGCGCAGCAGGTCGGCGTGCTCGGTCCACGACGGCCGGACCCCGTTCACGAAGAACGTCAGGCGGGTGCCGGTCGCGGCGGCGAAGCGGGCGTAGGCCTCGACGACCTCGGACGAGGCCCCGTCGTCCACGGTCCAGGCGATGCCCGGTGTCCCCGCCGGCAGTCCGGTCACGGTCGCGTGCGGTACCGGCACCCTCGTCAGCGTGGGTCGCGGCGGTGTCGGTGTCGGTGTCAGTGCCGGCGTCGGGGTCGCGGCCGCCGTCGGGCCGCGGGTCGGAGTCGGCGTCGCGGTCGGGGTCGCGGAGCCCTGGGGTACGGCGGCGCCGGGTGTGCAGGCTGCGAGGAGTCCGGCCGCCAGGGATCCGGTCGCGCCGGCGAGGAGCGCCCTTCGCGTGGTGCTGTGGTCCATCGCCCTCGAGCCTGGCGGCTGCGCCGGCCCCGGCGCATCGGCGGTCGGACGGACCTCCGGCTGGCCGATCGGCCATCCTTCCTGCCCATCGCGCGTGCAGTGGGAAACCGTTCCGCGCGTCGGGAGCAAGAAGGAACGGCATCCTTCGCGCGGAACGGCATCCTTCGCGCGGATCGGCATCCTTCGCGCGGATCGGTGCCGGACGGGAGGCGCGCCCCACCGCCGCCCCGCAGCGCGCGCAGGGGACGGGCTGGGAAGGCGCCACGGGGCGGGCGCGTAGCGAGGAGGTCACGTGAGCCGCGCCTCCAGGCCGGCCCAGAAGCGACCACGAGAGGAACGCGACGTGCGAGCACTGACCTGGCAGGGCACCGAGAAGGTGTCCGTCGAGACCGTCCCCGACCCGACCATCCAGGAGCCGACCGACGCGATCGTGCGGATCACCTCCACGGCGATCTGCGGCTCCGACCTGCACCTGTACCGGGTGCTCGGCCCCTACATCGACAAGGGCGACGTCCTCGGCCACGAGCCGATGGGCATCGTCGAGGAGGTCGGCTCCGCCGTCACGAACCTCAAGGTCGGCGACCGGGTCGTCGTCCCGTTCAACATCTCCTGCGGGCACTGCTGGATGTGCCAGCACGGCTTCCAGTCGCAGTGCGAGACGACGCAGGTGCAGGAGTACGGCACCGGGGCCTCGCTCTTCGGGTACACGAAGATGTACGGCCAGGTCCCCGGCGGACAGGCCGAGTACCTCCGCGTGCCCCACGCCGACTACGGCCCCATCAAGGTGCCCGACACCGGCGCGGACGACCAGTGGCTGTTCATGAGCGACATCATCCCGACCGCCTGGCAGGCCGTGCAGTACGCCGACGTCCCCGAGGGCGGCACGCTCGCGGTGCTCGGCCTCGGCCCGGTCGGACAGTTCGCCGCGCGGATCGGCAAGCACCTCGGCTACCGCGTGCTCGCCGTCGACCCGGAGCAGGTCCGCCGCGACCTCGGCGCGAAGCACGGCATCGAGGTGTTCGACCTGTCCGACGACATCGTGCCGCAGCTGGTCGACCTGACCGACGGTCGCGGCCCCGACGGCGTCGTCGACGCGGTCGGCATGGAGGCGCACGGCAACCCCGTCGCCGGGTTCGCCCAGCGCGCCGCCGGCCTGCTGCCCGACAAGCTCGCGCAGAAGGCGATCGAGACCGCGGGCGTCGACCGCCTGGCGGCGGTGCACACGGCGATCGACCTCGTCCGCCGCGGTGGCACGGTGTCGCTGTCCGGCGTCTACGGCGGCATGGCCGACCCGATGCCGATGATGACCCTGTTCGACAAGCAGATCACGATCCGTGAGGGACAGTGCAACGTCCGCCGCTGGGTCGACGACCTGATGCCGCTCGTGTCCGACCCCTCGGACCCGCTCGGGACGCTCGACCTCACCACGCACCGGGTGTCGCTCGAGGACGCCCCGCACATGTACTCGGTCTTCCAGAAGAAGGAGGACGGCTGCATCAAGGTCGTGCTCGACCCGTCGATGGCCGCAGCCTGATGGCCGCGCCGTCGCCGTCCGCGGGTGGCCGCCAGGGACGGACGCGCTGATGCGGGTCGTCGTGGTCGGGGCCACCGGCAACGTCGGCACCGCGGTGCTGCGGCGGCTCGCGGCCGCACGGCTGACCGGCGACGGGCGCGCGGGCGACGAGGACGGCCTGCAGGTCGTCGGCGTCGCCCGCCGGGTGCCGGACGCTCGCGTGGCGCCGTACGACGTGGCCGTCTGGCACGCGGTCGACGTCGGTGGTCCCCGCGCGGTCGACGAGCTGGCGGCGGTCTTCACCGGCGCGGACGCGGTGGTGCACCTGGCGTGGGCGCTCCAGCCGACGCACGACATCCCGGCGCAGCACCGGACGAACGTCACCGGGACGGCGAACGTGCTCGCGGCGGTCGCCCGTGCCGGCGTCGGGCAGGTCGTCGTGTCGTCGTCCGTCGGGGCCTACCGCGGCGTCGACGTCGAGGGCAAGCGGACCCCGGTCGACGAGTCCTTCCCCACGACCGGCATCCCGACGGCGACGTACTCGATCCACAAGGCCGAGAACGAGCGGGCGATGGACGCCTTCGAACGGGACCACCCCGAGGTCGTCGTGACCCGGCTCCGGCCCGGACTGGTGTTCCAGCGCGGGGTCGCGGCGGAGCTCCGGGGGCTGTTCCTCGGGCACCTCGTGCCGATGACGATCGTCCGGGCGGCCCGGTTCGCGGTCCTGCCGCTGCCGCTGCCGTTCGTGTTCCAGGCCGTGCACGCGGACGACCTCGCCGACGCGTTCTGGCGGGCGGTCGACCGACGGGCTCCCGGGGCGTTCAACATCGCCGCGACACCGGTGCTCACGCCGCCGCGGATGGCCCGCGCGGCCGGGATGCTCGGGGCGGTGCGGGTACCGATGCGGCTGCTGCGCGGGATCGTCACGCTGACCTGGCGGCTCCGACTGCAACCGACCGACGCCGGGTGGCTCGACATCGCCGCCGGCGTGCCGATCATGCGCACCGACCGGGCCCGACGCGAGCTCGGGTGGGAGCCGCGGCACACGGCCGAGGACGCGCTACGCGAGCTCGTGGGCGGGTTTGCGGACCGGGCGAACGTCGAGGCGTCGGCTCCGCTGCGCGGCTGAGCGGCTCGGGCGACAGGGAGCGGGCGCGCGTAGCCTGGGACGGTGCTGCCGACGGACCTGCTGGGCGACTGGGTACTGCGCCGGACGGTCGACGACCGGCTCGCGGGCGTGACCGGCTCCGTCACGGGCACGACGACCCTGACGCTGACGGCCCCGGACGAGGTGCGCTGGGACGAGTCCGGCACGATGCACCTCGGGGACCTCGTCACCCCGGTGTCCCGCACGCTGTCCGTCCGGCGGCTGGACGACCGGTGGACCGTGCACTTCGCCGACGGCCGGGTCTTCCACGGCTGGGTCTGGGGCACCGCGGTCGAGCACGCCTGCACACCCGACGACTACACGGGCGTGCTCGCCGGTTACACCGAGCGCTGGACGGTCCGGTGGGAGGCCCACGGCCCCGCGAAGGACTACCGGCTTGACAGCGTCCTCGAGCGTCGGAGCCGCAGGGCAGACTGAGCGCATGGCACGCTCCTCGACCGGTACCGCCGCCCCACGCATCTCCGCGATCGCCCCGGGCGACCTCGAGGACTGGGCACCCGCCCCGGGCGACGTCCTGACCGGCGACCGGGTCGAGGGCAAGCGCATCGACGTGCTCGACGTGGCGGGCGAGCGGCTCCCCGACCTGGAGCTCGAGGAGTGCGTGGTCGACACGCTCCGCGCCGACGGCACCGACCTGCGCGGGCTCCGCGTCCGCGACTCGGTGGTCGAGACGCTCGACGCCCCGGTGTTCCGCGCGTCGAGCAGCGCCTGGCGGGAGGTCCGGATCGCGGGTGGCCGAGTGGGCTCCGCAGAGCTGTACGACGCGACCCTGAACGGTGTCGAGTTCGTCGGGATGAAGCTCGGGTTCGTGAACCTCCGCGGCTCGACGCTCACCGACGTGGTGTTCCGGGACTGCGTCGTCGACGAGCTCGACGTCGCCGATGCCCGTCTGCTCCGGGTGTCCTTCCCCGGTACGCGCATCCGCTCCGTCGAGGGCACGGACACCCGCGTCGAGCACGTCGACCTGCGCGAGGCCGACCTCGACCGGGTGGAGCGGCTCGAGGGACTCCGCGGCGCGACGATCGGGTCGGACCAGCTCTTCGCCCTCGCGCCGCTCCTCGCGGCCCAGGCCGGCTACCGCGTGGACTGAGCGACGGGTGCGGACGCGGCGTCCAGCGCCGCCGCGATGTCCGCCTGGACCAGGTCGCCGTGCACCGCTGCTCCGGCCTGGGTTCCCGCTGCCGCCGAGGCGATGACCGTGGCCATCGGTGACGTCACGTTCCCGGCGGCGTAGACCCCGCGGACGCCCGTCCGACCGGTGGCGTCGACGACGAGACCGCCGCCGAAGCGGAAGCCGTTCACGACGACGTCCTCCGCCCGCAGCCCGAGGCCCTCGAGGAACGCCACGCGCGGCTCCGCCGTGCTCGATGCCGCGAGCGCCTCGAGCGCGACGACGTCTCCGGAGTCGAGCTCGACCCCGGTCAGGACGCCGTCCGAGGACAGCACGCGGGACACGGATCCCTCGACCACCTCGATGCCGCGTGCTCGGAGACCGGCCAGACCGGTGTCGTCGACCAGTGACGGGTCGGTGACGAACGCCGTCACCCGGTCGCTCAACGCGCGGAACATCTGCGCGTGGTGCTCGCCGTTCGGGGTCGTGACGAGGACGCCGATGCGCTGGTCGCGGACCTCCCACCCGTGGCAGAACGGGCCGTGCACGACCCCGCGCCCCCACTGCTCGGCCAGCCCCGGCACGTCGGGCAGGACGTCGACGGCGCCGGAGGCGACGACCAGCCTGCGGGACGTGACGACACGGCCCGAGTCCAGCGTGACCGAGAAGCCGACCGGGTCGGTCCCGTCACCGTCGGTGGCGGACGCGGCCACGACCCTCCCGGCCGTCACCTCGACGCCGTACGCGGCCACCTCGTCGCGACCGATGCGGGTGAGCTCGGCGGGCGCGACGCCCTCGCGCCCGAGGTAGTTGTGCGCCCCCGTGGCGACGCCGTTGCGGGGTTCGCCCGCGTCGACGACCAGGACGGAGCGCCGCGAACGGCCGAGGATGAGCGCGGCGGACAGGCCGGCGGCAGAGCCGCCGATGACGATGACGTCGGAGTGATCGGACATGGGGGCATCCTGCGGTGCCGTGTGCAATGACAGCAACGATTGTTGCTGGTCTGGCAAGATCACGGCATGGACGCTCTGGAGGCACGGCCCACCCCGCCGACGACGGCCCAGGTGGTCGACGCGGTCGGCCCCCGCCTGCGGTGGCTGCGCGAACGACGAGCCGTCACCCTGGCGGCGCTCGCCGTCGAGACCGGCATCTCGGTCTCGACCCTGTCGCGGTTGGAGTCCGGGCAGCGGCGACCGACCCTCGAGCTGCTGCTGCCCCTCGCGCGGGCGTACCAGGTGCCGCTCGACGACCTCGTCGGGGCGCCGCAGACCGGCGACCCGCGCGTGCACCTCAAGCCGGAGCAGCACGGCGGGCGCGTGGTGGTCCCGCTGACGAAGCGCACCGGTGGCGTCCGGTCGTTCAAGCAGCTCATCCCGCCGGAGCCCCGGGGCACCGATCGCACGCTGCGGACCCACGAGGGGTACGAGTGGCTCTACGTGCTGTCGGGGCGGCTCCGACTGCTGCTCGGCGAACGGGACTTCGACCTCGGGCCGGGCGAGGTGGTGGAGTTCGACACGCACACGCCGCACTGGATCGGCAACACCTCGGACGAGGTCACCGAGGTGCTGTGCCTGTACGGGCCACAGGGGGAGCGGGCGCACGTGCGGTCGCGGCCGGCGTCACGCGAGCCGCACTGACCGCCGGGGCCTCAGCCGAAGACGTGGGCGCGGACGTCGTCGAGGAGCCCCTGGGTGGGGATGTTCGACTGGGTGATCCGGATGGCGACGTCGCCCCGGGTGAACAGGGTCCGGCCGTCGGTCACCGGGTACTGCGGGTTCTGCGTGACCCGCTGACAGCGGTAGCCGTCGGCCTCGTCGGCGCAGTCGAAGCCCGACAGGGACCGCATCGCGGCAACGGCCTTCGACGGGTCGACGGTGGCGACGTCGATCACGAGGTTCGTGACGTCCGCGCGCGGATCGCGCCAGACGCAGTACAGCCGCGCGCCGCCCTGCTGCAGGGCAGGCGTGAACTCGGTCGTCGGCAGGTCCGGGGGATCGCCGACGACACCCGGGTCGTTCAACGGCATCGACGCGAACTGCGGCCACCTGCCCGCAGTGACGAGGTCGGAGCAGGTCGACGGGATCGAACCGACGGCGGCGGCCGGAAGCGACGTCGACGACGGGGTCGGCCCGCTCTCCGGCTCGACGGCGGGTGTCGCCGTGGTGGCGCCGGTGGGGGTGGCGTCGTCCGTCGGCGTGCGGGTCGCCAACGGGGAACGGTCCGGGGCGGCGTCGCCGCCCGTGCAGCCGCTCAGCGCGACCACGGCGCCGACCCCGATCGTGACCAGGAGTGTCGTCGTGCTCGTCCGTCGCATGGAGGTCCCCTCGTGCAGCGGCCCGGAGGTTCCGGACTGCTCAGGACCGACGGTAGGGCCGGAACCTCGTCCCCGCCCACGGCGAGACCGAACCGAGGCCGGACCGGTACCGATCCGTGACGGAGTGTGCTCGCGGACGGCTGGTCAGCGCGTCGCAGCCCACGCACGGAGCGCCCGGCGGGAGCGCCGGGCCCACCGTCGCGCGGGATTGGCCCGGCGGCCGTTGATCCGGAACGTGTGGAACGCCCGCCGGGTCCGGACGAGGGCCGATGCCGCGCTCGACAGCGGTCGCGCCGACACCTCGACGGTGAGCGACCGGGAGGCCAGCACGTGCCACGCGGGGTCGAGCTGCATCGACAGGTCGACGTCGTCGTGCACCTCCGGGTCGTCACGGTGCGCCCGGCTCCTGATCGCCGCCCACGTGTCACGGTGCAGGGCCATCGCCGACCCGAACAGCGGCGGGCGCCCGAGCGCCGACCACATCAGCGCGAAGAACGGGCCCATGTAGAGCCCGTTCCAAATGGTGCGGAGGACCGCGCCGCCACCGGCCGGACGACCCGGACCGGTGACCGCGACGACACCCGGCCGGGCCAGCAGCCGGACGGCCCCGGCGATCCACCCTGGTGGTGGGACCGAGTCGGCGTCGAGGCGTGCGATGACGTCGCCCGTGGCGTGGTCGTAGCCCCGTGCCGAGGCCCGGGCGATCCCGCGCACCGGTTCGTGCAGCACTGTGGCACCGGCGGCGAGGGCGACCTCGACGCTGCCGTCGGTGCTGCCGTTGTCGACGACGACGACCTCGTGCACGGGGTGCGTCTGCGCAGCCAGGGCGTCGAGGCAGCGTGCGAGGTGCTCGGCGTCGTCGAGCACGGGGACGACGACGGAGACCTGCGGCACGTCCCCGATCCTGCCGGAGCAGCGCTGGGTGGCCGGTCGGGCGGACGACCGACCTGCCGCCCGTCGATCCCGTCCCGCGTTCCGTGGACGGCCCGACCGCGCCGAGCGGCGTTCCTGGGTCCTCCGTGGCCCACCGGCAGACCGAGAAGGTGAAGAGCCGGTTCCAGGGCGTCCGCGACTCGGTGATGGGTTCCGCGCACTCCGCCGGGTCGGGTGTGTCGGGATCGGCGTCGGGTGCGACCGACCGGGCGAAGGACGTCGCGCACGAGGGCGTTGAGAAGGCGAAGGGCAACCCGCTCGCGGTCGGGCTCATCGCCTTCGGTGCCGGGTGGCTGGCGTCGTCGCTCATCCCGACCTCGGACGAGGAGGAGCAGCTCGCCGGTGAGCTCAAGGACAAGGCGGCGCCCATCGTCGAGGACGTGGAGTCCCAGGCGAAGGACGTCGGCTCGCAGCTCGGCGACGTGGCGAAGGAGCACGCGCAGGACCTCAAGGGGACCGCGCAGGACGCCGCGCAGACCGTCAAGGACGAGGCGCAGGGCGCCGCGTCCGACGTCCAGGACCACGCGAAGAGCGCGGCCGACGACGTGCGCAACGGCTGACGTCCCCACGAGGCGGACGGGAGGCGCGGTGCCAGCGGGTACCGCTCCTCCCGTCCGTCGTCCGGCACCTCGGGACTGAGCGTGCCCTCAGACCGTGCGGGCATGCGGTCCGCCGCCGAGGGCGTTGACTGGTGGCATGCAGCTGACGAAGTACAACCACGCCACGGTCGTCCTCGAGCAGGACGGCACCACCCTCGTGCTCGACCCCGGGGCGTTCACGCCGGAGGCAGCGGACCTCGTCCGCTCCGCCACCGCCGTGCTCGTCACGCACGAGCACCCCGACCACCTCGACGTCGATGCGGTGCGCGCCGGACTGGACGCGAACCCGGAGCTCGTCGTCCGCGGACCTCGTCCGGTCGTCGACCAGCTCGGCGAGCACGACGGCCGGGTCGTCGCCGTCGAGGCGGGCGACACCTTCTCGATCGGTGCGTTCGACGTCCGGGTGTTCGGCGAGCAGCACGCCGTGATCCACCCCGACGTCCCGGTGATCCCGAACGTCGGGTACCTGGTCGACGACACCGTGTTCCACCCGGGCGACGCCTACCTCGTCCCCGGAGTGCCGGTGCCGACCCTGCTCATGCCGACGAGCGGTCCGTGGACGCACACGGCCGAGGCGGTCGACTACGTGCGCGAGGTGCAGCCGGAGCGCGTCGTGCAGATCCACGAGGCGATGCTCAGCGAGCTCGGGCAGCAGTCGACCGCGCGGTTCCTCGGGCCGGACATGCTCGGGACGGTGCCGGTCACGATCCTGGCGTCGGGCGAGTCCATCACGGTCTGAGCCCCGCGCGGTCAGGTCCGTTCCGGGCTGAGTCGTCGCCCGCGGTCGGGGGAGCACGCTGGACGGATGCCTGACGCTCCCTCGACCGCGGTCCTCTTCGACATCGACGGCACCCTCGCCGACTCCAACTACGCGCACGTCGATGCATGGTGGCGCGCCTTCCGGGCCGCCGGGGAGTCGGTCGACGCGTGGCGCATCCACCGGGCGATCGGCATGGACTCCGGGCGGTTGCTCGAGGAGCTGCTGCCCGACGCGTCCGACGAGGTCCGGGACCAGGCGAAGCAGTTCCACACCGCGTTCTACTCGGAGCACATGCCGCAGCTCCGGCTCCTGCCCGGGGCTCGGGAGCTGCTCGAGGCCGTCGCCGACGCCGGGCACGCGGTCGTGCTCGCCACGAGCGCGCCCGAGTCGGAACTGTCCGTGCTGCGCGACCTGCTCGACGCCTCCGCCTGGGTGACCGCGGAGACGAGCTCGGAGGACGTCGAACAGGCGAAGCCCGCGCCGGGGATCATCCAGGTGGCGCTCGACAAGGTCGGGGTCGCGGCGGACCGTGCGGTGATGGTGGGTGACGCGATGTGGGACGTCGAGTCGTCCGGCAAGGTCGGGCTGCCCTGCGTCGGTGTGATGACCGGCGGGATCGGCGGGGACGAGCTCCGGGGCGCCGGCGCTGCAGCCGTGTACGACGACGCGGCCGCCGTGCTCGCCGCGTTCCGGGCGGGCGAGGGGCCCATCGCCGCGCTGGCCTGAGCGCGCCCGCGCCCACGCCGGCCCGCGGCGCGCCCCGAGCCTCGGTCCGAGTGACGTTCCTCGCATCGGATCGCGCGAGCAGTGTCGCCGTGCGCGAGTCTCGGGCAGGTCACGCCGCGCGTGCGAGGATGGGCGATCGTGATCACGATCGAGCGCGTTGCCTGGGACGACCCCCGCGGAGTGGCCCTCCGCGCCACCATGGACGACGAGATGCACGAGCGCTACGGCGACGGGCACGCGGACGAGGACCCGGCCGTCACGGCCGAGCGGAACCGCGTGCTGGCGGTCGACCCGGCCACCGTCATCACCTCGCTCCTCGCGATCGACGAGGACGGCACCGCCCTCGGGCACATCGCCGTCCGGCACCTCGGCGACGAGGTCGAGCTGAAGCGCCTCATCGTCCTCGCCGCCGCCCGCGGCAAGGGTGCCGCCACCGCGCTGCTGGCTGAGGGCGAGCAGGTCGCGCGCGAGCAGGGCGCGTCGCGGGTCATCCTGCAGACCGGCGACAAGCAGCCCGAGGCCGTCGCGCTCTACCGCAAGACCGGGTGGGAGCAGATCGACGTCTACGAGCCGTACGCCGCGACCATGCCCTGGTCGTTCTGCTTCGCGAAGGCCGTGTAACCCGTCCTCCCGTTGCACTCTCAGTCTCAGAGTGCAATTCTTGCTCGGTGAGCACCACCGAACGCACCCGCGCGCTGCGCCGACGCATGATCGTCGAGGCGCGCCGGGCGACGATCGAGCACGGCCTGCACGGCTTCACGATCGAGCAGCTCTGCGACACGGTCGGCGTCTCCCGGCGGACGTTCTTCAACCACTTCGCGTCGAAGGACGACGCCGTGCTCGGCATCGAGCAGGGCCGTACCGAGGAGGTCCTGCGCGCCTACGCGGCGGGCGCCCTCGTGCCGGACGACCTCGACCCGCTCGGCTCCGTCGTCGCCCTGGCGATCGAGCAGATGCACGTCGCCGGGCTCGACCGCGCCGACGAGGCCCTCGTGCGCCGGGTGTTCGAGCGCGAGCCCGTGATGGTGGCGAAGTTCCTCGCCGCCGCCGACGTTCAGCTGGCCGCGGTCGGTCGTGCCGTCCGCGAGCGCTTCGACTGGACCGACCCCGACGACCGGCGCGCGCAGCTCGTGACCGAGGCCGCCGCCGGTCTGCTCAAGGTCACGGCCGGCGAGTACTTCGACGACGGCTTCGACGAGCAGACCGGGCCGTCCTTCGACGCGCTGCTCACCGACAACCTCCGCCAGCTCAGGGCGGCCATCACCACCACCGGACAGGACCACACCGCATGAGCGCCACCGCGCAGGGCACGAAGCGTGCCCGACCCGGATCCGACGGACCGCTGCTCCTGACGCAGCGCCGCATCTGGATCATCTTCTCCGCCCTGATCGCGGGGATGCTGCTGTCGAGCCTCGACCAGACCATCGTCTCGACGGCGATGCCCACGATCGTCGGCGAGCTCGGCGGCGTCGCGCACCAGGCCTGGCTGACGACCGGGTACTTGCTCGCATCGACCATCGTGATGCCGATCTACGGCAAGTTCGGCGACGTCCTCGGGCGCCGCAACCTGTTCCTCGTCGCGATCGCCCTCTTCACGATCGCCTCGGCCGGCTGCGCCTTCGCCGGCGACTTCACGCAGCTCGTCGTCTTCCGGGCGATGCAGGGCCTGGGCGGCGGTGGTCTGATGATCCTGTCGCAGGCGATCATCGCCGACATCGTCCCCGCCTCGGAGCGCGGCAAGTACCTCGGTCCGCTCGGCGCGATCTTCGGCCTGTCGGCGATCGGCGGCCCGCTGCTCGGCGGGTTCTTCGTCGACCACCTCACCTGGAACTGGGCGTTCTACATCAACATCCCGGTCGGCATCGCGGCGTTCTTCGTCGCCTGGTTCGCGCTGACCCTGCCGACGAAGAAGGCCGAGAAGCGGATCGACGTGCTCGGCGTCGTGCTCATGTCCGCCGCGACCACCTGCCTCGTGTTCTTCTCCGAGTTCGGCGGCAGCCGCGACCACGGCTGGGACGCCCCCGAGACGTGGGCGTGGTTCGCCGGCCTCGTGGTCTCGGCCGCGCTGCTCGTGCTCGTCGAGTCGCGCGTGGAGGACCCGGTGCTGCCGATGTCGTTCTTCCGCAACCGCACGTTCCTGCTCGCGACGGGCATCGGCCTCGTGCTCGGCATCGGCATGTTCGCCGCGATCGGCTTCGTCCCGACGTTCCTGCAGATGGCCTCCGGCACCTCGGCCGCGGTGTCCGGCCTGCTGATGCTGCCGATGATGGTCGGACTGATCGGCACGTCGATCGCGTCCGGCAACCTCATCACGAAGACCGGCCGCTACCGGGCCTTCCCGATCATCGGAACCGTGCTCGTCGCCGCCGCGATGCTCGCCATGACGCAGCTCGCCGCGGACACCCCGATCTGGCTCATCTGCGCCTACCTGTTCGTCTTCGGCGCGGGGCTCGGCCTGATCATGCAGGTGGTCGTGCTGGTCGCGCAGAACGCCGTACCCGCGGAGCAGGTCGGGACCGCCACGTCGACGAACAACTACTTCCGCGAGGTCGGTGCGTCCCTCGGCACCGCCGTCTTCGGTGCGCTGTTCACCGCGCGGCTGACGAGTTCCCTCACCGACGTGTTCACCTCGGCGGGCGGCTCCGCGACGGATGCCGCGTCGTCGGCGGGGAGCATCGACCCGGCGACCGTCGCGAAGCTGCCCGAGGCGGTGCAGGACGGCATCGTGAACGCGTACGCCGACTCGCTCGCGCCGGTGTTCTGGTACCTGCTGCCGTTCATCGCGATCGCGTTCCTGCTCGCGCTGTTCCTGCCGCAGATCCGCCTCTCCGACACGGCCGGCATGGTGGCCCGGGGCGAGGCGGTCGGCGGAGCCGAGGCGGACGAGCTCGAGCGTGCGCAGCGGGCCGGCGTGAGTGGGGCATCGACGCAGGAGCCCGCCGAGACGCCGGCGTCGGCTCGAGACACCTCCGCCTGACGAGGGCGCCCAGCGCGCCGAGACGCCGGCGTCGACGCGAGACGCCCCGATGTCTCCGAGACGCCTCCGGAAACGGGGGCGTCTCGCCGTTCCCGGGGCGTCTCGGGCGGACGCCGGCGTCTCGGGCCTCTCGTCCGGCAGGCGTCCGCGGACGCCCGAGGTGCCCGTCAGGCGCCGGTGCTCGCGCGCGGGACCAGGTGGGCCGGCAGGTCGACGGGCTCCACCGCGGTGCCGTCGACCGTCGCGAGCAGGCGCAGGGCGGCGGTGCGGCCGAGCTCGGCTCCCGGCAGTGCGACGCTGGTCAGGGCCGGCGCGGTGACGGACGACGAGGGCAGGTCGTCGAAGCCCGCGACCGCCAGGTCCTCGGGCACCCGGAGCCCCATCGCGCTCGCGACCCGGAGCACGCCGTACGCCAGGGTGTCCGCGGCCGCCACGACCGCCGTGACGCCGTCCTCGTGCCAGGCCTCGACGACGTGCTCGGTCGCCAGGGCGGCGGCGTCCACGGTCAGGTCCGCGCGGGCGCTGACCTCCGACACGGTGATCCCGGCGGCCGCGCACGCCTCGTCGAACATCCGGTGGCGGATGCCGAACGTGGCGACCCGTGCGGTGCCGTCGAGGTAGGCGACGTGCTCGTGCCCGCGGTCGCGCAGGTGTGCCACGAGGGCGTCGATCCCCGGGGCGAGGTCGTAGTCGACGGCGGTCGTGCCCTCGGCGGCGTCGGGCGCGTCGAGCAGCACGACCGGGACGCTCGCCGTCATCGGTTCGCCGGCTGCCGGTGCGTCGACCAGGATCCCCGCCGGGCGCAGCCGCTCGAAGCGCCGGAGGTCGGCCGCCGTGGGCTGTGCGCCGCGCTCGGTGACCGAGAGCACCAGCTGGTACCGGTCGCCCAGGGTGTCCCGCACGCCGCGGATCACCTCGGCGAAGAACGGGTTCGACAGGTCCGGTGCGATGAGCACGACCAGGTCGCCGGTGCCGCGGGCGAGGGAGCTCGCGGCGTGGTCGACGACGTACCCGAGGGCGTCGACGGCGTCGCGCACCCGGTCGGCGATCGGCTGGGACACCCGGCCGCGGTCCTTGCCGTTGACCACGAGGGAGACCGTCGCGATGCTCGTCCCCGCGCGTTCGGCCACCATCGCCGCGGTCACGCGACGACCGTGGGGGGTGGGGGAGGGCACCCGACGAGCCTACCGACCGGGCCGGGTGCACGGACGGGCGAGGATCGCTCGGAGTTGACGTCAAGCGTTTGACGTGTTCGAATGTCAAACGCTTGACGCGCCGAGCTGGAGTTGGTTCCTCCACAGCGCGGACCCCACCGCGTCGAGCACACACGTCCGTCCGGCACTCCCGGACACGGCGGGCCTGGACGGTCCGCCGACGCAGATCCCCGACGAAGTGGAGCCCACGGTGCCCGATGCAACGACGCAGAAGATCATCCTCGACTGCGACCCCGGCCACGACGACGCCGTCGCCCTCCTGCTGGCGCACGGCAACCCGACGATCGAGCTCCTCGCCGTCACCACGGTCGTCGGCAACCAGACCCTGCCGAAGGTCACCCGCAACGCCCTCGCCGTCGCACGGATCGCCGGCATCACGGGCGTGCCCTTCGCCGCCGGCGCCGACCGCCCGCTGCTGCGCGAGATCGAGGTCGCCCCGGAGATCCACGGCGAGAGCGGCCTGGACGGGCCGATGCTCCCCGAGCCGTCGTCCGAGCTGGACGAGCGGCACGCCGTCGACCTCATCATCGACACGGTGATGGCGCACGAGCCCGGCACCGTGACGATCGTTCCGACCGCCGGCCTGACGAACATCGCCCTCGCCGTCCGCAAGGAGCCGCGCATCGTCGAGCGGGTGAAGCAGGTCGTGCTGATGGGCGGCGGCGTGCACGTCGGCAACTGGAGCCCGGTCGCCGAGTTCAACATCGTCATCGACCCCGAGGCTGCCGACATCGTCTTCCGTGCGGGCTGGGACGTCGTGATGGTCGGGCTCGACCTGACCCACCAGGCGCTCGCCACCCCCGAGGTCGCCGCGCGCATCGCCGCCGTCGGGACCGGCCCTGCCGCGTTCGTCGGCGAGCTGCTCGAGTTCTTCGGGAAGGCGTACGAGGACGCCCAGGGCTTCGACGCCCCGCCCGTGCACGACCCCTGCGCCGTCGCGTACGTCATCGACCCGACGATCGTCCGTGCGGTGAAGATGCCGATCGCGATCGAGACGACGGGCACCCACACGCTCGGCATGACCGTCGCCGACCTCCGCGGCCCCGCGCCGGAGGACTGCCGGACGAGCGCCGCGATGGAACTCGACCACGAGCGGTTCTGGGACCTGGTCGTCGACGCCCTCGAGCGCATCGGTGAGACGCCCGACACCGGGTGGACGCCGCGCGCCGCCGCCGAGGCGATCGCGGACACCGACAGCGACACCGTCGGCACGCCCGTCGCGCAGGAGCGCTGAGCGCCGTGACCACCACCTCGACGACGAAGTCGACCGCTGCCCTCACCGCGGCCCTGCTCGCCGCCTGCGTCGCGTTCCAGCTGAACGCGAGCATGCTCAGCCCGGCGCTCGCGACGATGGCGGACGAGCTCCGCACCGACGACGCGACCATCGGGCTCTCACAGACGCTGTTCTTCACGATCGCGGCCCTGTTCTCGCTCTTCCTGCCCCGGCTGTCCGACATCGTGGGCCGCAAGCGCGTCCTGCTCGCCATGCTCCTCGTGATGCTGGTCGGCAGCGTCGTCGCCGCCCTCGCGGTGAACGTGCCGATGCTGTTCGTCGGCCGCATGATCCAGGGCGTCACCGGCCCGGTCGTGCCCATCGGCCTGCTCATCCTGCGCAACGAGATCGCCGACCCGAAGCGCTACGGCGCCGCACTCGGCCTGCTCACTGCGGTGAACGGCGGCATCGCCGGGGTCGACGCCCTGGCCGGCGGCTGGATCGCGACGCACTTCGGGTTCCGCGGCATCTTCTGGGTGATCGTCGTCGTCACCGCCGTCGCCGCGCTCATGGTCGTCCGCTGGGGCGTCGAGTCCCGACCCTCCGCCGGCACGCGCATGGACTGGTGGGGCGTGCTCCCGCTGGTCGTCAGCGTCGGCGCGCTGCTCACCGCGGGCAACGAGGCCGGCAAGCTCGCCGCGGCCGACTGGGCACTCGTCGTCGGCGCGATCGTCCTCGCGGTCGTCGCGTTCGGGGTGTTCTGGGCGATCGAGGCGCGGGTCCGCGAGCCGCTCGTGGAGACCCGGTACCTCGAGCGCCGCGGGACCTGGGCGCTGCTCGTCACGACCCTGCTCACCATGACGGGTGTCTTCGCCGTCGTGAACGGCCTGGTCACGAGCCTGGCCCAGAACGACGAGGTCGGCTTCGGGATGGAGCCGGACGTCGCCTCGCTCGCGTTCCTCGTGCCCTACGCGCTCGTCGGGTGGATCGTCGGGCCGTTCTCCGGACGCCTCGCGCCGACGCTCGGCTACCGGGCGGTCCTGCGGGTCGGGCTGGTCGGCAGCATCGTCGCCACGCTCGTCATGGCGTTCGTCGGCGTCCGCTCGCTGCCCGTGCTCGTCGCCGCCACCGTGCTCATCGGCATCACCTACGCGGGCATCGCGAACATCGTCCTGAACGGACTCGGCATCGTGCTCTCGCCGGAGTCCAACCCCGGGTTCCTGCCCGGCCTCAACGCCGGTGCGTTCAACCTCGGTGCGGGCATCAGCTTCGCGGTGCTGCCGGCGCTGCAGACCGCCCTCGGCACCGGCGGGTCCGCGGGCACCACCGGCTACTCCGGTGGGATGCTGCTCGGTGCCGTGATCACCGTCGCGGCCCTCGCCACGTCCTTCCTCATCCCGCGCCCGGCCTCGGCCGAGACAGGAGCCACCGCATGAGCGGCATCGTCGTCGTGGGCAGCCTCAACGCGGACCTGGTGGTCCGCACGGAGCGCTTCCCGAAGCCCGGGGAGACCCTGCAGGGGTCGGACCTCGCGATCCTGCCGGGCGGCAAGTCCGCCAACCAGGCGGTGGCGGCCGGGAGGCTCGGGGGCACCGTCCGCATGATCGGTGCGGTCGGCGACGACGGGAACGGCACGCTCCTGCGCGAGTCCGTCGCATCGGCCCACGTCGACACGACGCACGTCGCCGTCCGACAGGGCGTCGCCACCGGGACCGCCGTCATCACGGTCGACGCCGCGGGCGAGAACACCATCGTGATCTCCGGCGGCGCGAACGCCACGCTCACGCCGGAGGACCTGCCTGCCACGGCGTTCGACGGTGCCGGCGTGCTCGGGCTCTGCCTCGAGGTCTCGATCGAGGTCGTGCTCGCCGCCGCGCGGGCCGGCCGTGCCGCGGGGGCCACGGTGCTCACCAACCTGTCGCCGTTCGGGGCGGTGCCGCAGGAGCTCCTCGACCTGACCGACGTGCTGCTCGTGAACGAGCACGAGGCCGCCGAGCTCGGGGACCACGGCGTCGCCCGCTCGATCGTGACCCGGGGTGGCGCCGGCTGCACGGTGCACGACGGGGACGCCGATCCGGTCGACGTCGGCGCCGTGCGGGTCGAGCCCGTCGACACCACGGGCTGCGGCGACGCGTTCATGGGTGCGATGGCGCTCCGGCTCGACGCCGGCGACTCCCTGCTCGAGGCCGCGCGCTTCGCCGTCGGGGTCGGTGCGTACGCCGCGACGAAGCCGGGCGCCCAGGCGTCCTACCCGACCACGTCGGAACTGGAGTCGTTCCTGCGGGCGTAGCCCCGAGCCTCCCGGCGCTAGCGTTGGGGCATGCGCGTCGGAGTCCTCGACATCGGGTCCAACACCGGCCACCTGCTCGTGGTCGACGCCCACGGTGGGGCCGCGCCGCTGCCGGCGTCCTCCTTCAAGCAGCCGCTGCGGCTCGCCGAGCACCTGGACGAGTCGGGCGCGGTGACGCCTGAGGGTGTCGACGCCCTCGCCGCCTTCGTGGCGGACGCCGTCCGCGTCGCCGAGGAGCGTGGGTGCGAGGACATGCTCGGCTTCGCGACCTCGGCCGTCCGCGATGCGGTGAACTCCGACGCGGTGCTCGCCCACGTCGAGGAGCGCACGGGCGTCGAGCTCGCGGTGCTGTCCGGCGAGGACGAGGCACGGCTGACGTTCCTGGCCGTGCGGCGGTGGTTCGGGTGGTCGGCCGGGCGACTGGCCGTGTTCGACATCGGTGGTGGCTCGCTCGAGATCGCCGGCGGGGCGGACGAGGCGCCCGACGTCGCGTGGTCGATGCCGATCGGCGCTGCCCGGCTCGCACGCCGGTACTTCGCCGAGGGGACGCCGAGCGAGGACGACGTCCGACGCATCCGGCACGAGATCCGCGTCGCCATCGCGCGCGATGCCGGACTGCTCCTGCGGTCCGGTCGGCCCGACCGCGCCGTGGCGACCTCGAAGACGTTCCGGTCGATCGCCCGCATCTGCGGAGCGGCGCCGTCGGCCGCCGGACCGCTCGTGCCGCGCGCGCTCGACGGCGCCGAACTGCGTCGGCTGCTGCCGTCGCTGCTGACGAAGTCCGTCGACGAGCTGGCGGCGCTGCCCGGTGTCTCGCCGAGCCGTGCGCACCAGGTCGTGCCGGGAGCGCTCGTCGCCGAGGCCTGCCTGGACATCTTCGACCTGCCGGCGCTCGAGATCTGCCCGTGGGCCCTGCGTGAGGGCGTGATCCTCGAGCGGCTCGACCAGCTGTCGGTGCTCGGCTGAGACCCGGCGCTGCCGACGCCCAGCGCTGCCCGGGTGCTCGCCGAGGTCGTCGCTGCCCCGGGGTCAGGCCTCGGCTGACCGTCCCTCGGCTCGCGGGGGAGCGAGGAGCCACGGGCGGATGAGCTGCGTGACGAACGGCAGCACCCAGAAGGTCATGATCGGCGTGAGCACGAGCGTCGTGACGAGCACGCGCGGCAGCACCGCCACGTGCCCGAACGCCGGGACGAGCCAGCCGACCAGGTAGGTGAACGCCAGGTTCACCGGGAAGAACCCGAGCCAGATGCTCACGGCCTGCTTCCACCGCGGCGGGGCGCTCGACGCAGGGGCGTCCTGCGGGGCGTCGAACCAGCCCTCGATGCCGGTGCGCTTCTCGACACGGGACTCCACCACGAGGTCACGCCCCTGGTCGAGCCAGCGGAGCCGGTCGTCGGAGTTCTCCCACGTGGCGAGCTGTTCGTGGTCGGCGAACCGGTAGAGCATGTGCCACTCGCGACTGGTGGCGTGGGAGCGGACCCACCCGGAGCCGAGGAAGCCCGGGTAGCGGTTCGCCAGGTTGACACCGGACTGCACCCAGGCAGTGGCGTCGGGGATGCGGTCGGGCTCGACCAGACGGGTGATGGACACGGTGACGGGCGGGCCTGCGGTCACGGATGACGACTGCAGACTCCCTGGCTCTTGTGGAGTCATGCGGACAGTCTCGCTGAGTCGTGTTTCGGGCTCGTGACGGCGCAGTAGGTTCGGCACATGAGCGACGTCAGCGGTGCAGCACAGGACACCGAGCGCGGTCGGCACGAGACCCCGACCGAGCGGTGGGACCGGAACTGGTCGGACATCCAGCAGGAGCTCCGCATCGTGCAGACCGGGACGCAGATCCTGGCCGGGTTCCTGCTGACGCTGCCGTTCCAGCAGCGGTTCACGATGCTCAGCACCAGCGAGGAGGTCGTCTACCTCGTGCTCGTCGCGCTCGCCGTGGTGATCACGGTCGTCGCGCTCTCCGCCGTGTCCGCGCACCGACTGGTGTTCCGGCAGCGCCAGAAACACGACCTGGTCCGGGCCGGCAACGCGCTGCTCATCGCGGCGCTCGCGGCGAGTGCGCTGCTGTTCTCGGGCACGGTGCTGTTCGTGTTCGACGTCGTGATCGGGGACGTCGGCGGGATCGTCGGCGGGGTCGTCGTGTTCCTCGGGACGGCAGCGCTCTGGGTCTCGATCCCGCTCGCGCTCCGCCGGACCCGGCGAGACGGTTAGCTGGCCCGCTTCTTCGCGGGGGCCTTCTTCGCGGGAGCCTTCTCCGCCGCCGGCTTCTTCGCCGGTGTCTTCTTCGCCGGACTCTTCTTCGCGGGCGTCTTCGTCGCGGCGGTCTTCCGCGCCGGTGCCTGCTTCGTCTCCGTCGTCGCATCCCCGTCGTCGTCCGCACCAGCGGGACCGGACGACGAGCGTGAGCCGGACGACGAACGCGACCCCGAGCCTCCAGACCGGGACGAGGACCGGGACGACGACCGCGACGATCCCGACGAGCCGGACCGCTTCTTGTCCACCGAGGCCCGCAGGGCCGCCATCAGGTCGATGACGTCCCCGCCCTCGTCGGCGTCCTCGTCCTCGGAGCGCTCGCCGAACGTCTCCGCGGTGTCGACGTCGTCGCCGGCCTCGAGCTTCGCGTCGATGAGCTGCTGCAGTTCCTCCTGGTAGGAGTCCGTGTAGCGGTCGGGGTCGAAGTCCGCGGACATGCTCTCGACGAGCGACGACGACATCTTCAGCTCGTTCGCGCTCACCTTCACCGACTTGTCGAGGGACGAGAAGTCCGCCGCCCGGACCTCGTCGCCCCACAGCAGCCCCTGCAGCAGGATGACGTCGTCGTTCACCCGGAGCACCCCGAGCCGGGTCTTCTGCCGGAGCGTGAACTGCACGATGGCCAGCCGGTCGGTCTTCGCGAGCGTCTCGCGGAGCAGCACGTACGCCTTGGGGGAGCGGGAGTCCGGCTCGAGGTAGTAGGACTTCTCGAACATCATCGGGTCGACCTGCTCGACGGGCACGAACTCGAGGACCTCGATCTCGTGCGACTGCTCCTCGGGCAGCTGCCTGAAGTCGTCCGCGGTCAGCACGACCGTCTTCTCACCGTCGTCGTAGGCGCGCTGGATGTCGGCGTACTCGACCTCGTGCCCGAACTCGCACACGCGCTTGTACCGGATGCGACCCTTGTCCTCGTCGTGGACCTGGTGCAGGGAGACGTCGTGGGTCTCGGTCGCCGCGTACACCTTGATCGGCACGTTGACGAGTCCGAACGCGATGGAGCCCTTCCAGATCGACCTCATGGGCACATGATGCCCGCGGATCCGGCGACGGGCCCTCAGTTCCGGGCGGATGGATAGCCGCGCACGACGCCGGAGGGCGTATCGTGCCGCCCATGACGGGGGAACACGGCACCGGTGCCACGAACGCATCCGCTCCGGCGGACGACGACCGGATCGACGCCGCGGGGTGGTGGCAGCTCGTCGCCCTCGCGGTCGGCGGGGCGGTGGTGCCGACGGTGTACTTCGTGCTGCGACCCGGCCCGGTGCCGTGGGTCGCGGTCGTCGTGCTCGGTCTCGCGCTCGTGGTGGTGCTCCCCGCTACCCAGGTCTGGTCCTGGTCGCGACGGGGCGGTCGGGCCGCGGTGGTGGCCACGCGGCGGTGGGTGGACGAGGGCCGTGTGCCCCCGGAGGTGCCGGAGGCGGTCTGGCGCCCCCGCATGCAGCAGTGGACGGCGGACGCGCGCCGGCGACGGACGAGCGGGTGGATGTTCGTCGGGCTCGCCGCGCTGTGGGC
>CAJYIG010000306.1 GCA_913774725.1 uncultured Curtobacterium sp.
GCACGGGCGAGGGCCCCGTACCCGGACGGGTACGGGGCCCTCGCCCGTTCCGCCTCAGGCCGCCGGACGGGCCGCGTCCAGCCGGGCGACGTCCTCGTCGCGGAGCTTCACCGTCGCCGCGACGACCGAGTCCAGGATCGACTGCGGCCGTGACGCCCCCGGGATCGGGATGACCACGTCGCTCTTCTGCAGCTCCCACGCCAGCGCCGAGACCTGCGGGGACACGTCGCGCTCCCGGGCGATCACGGCGAAGTCCTCGTAGGCGGTCCCGAGGTCGGCCGCCTTCGCGATGCCGCCGAGGGGGCTCCACGGCAGGAAGGCGATTCCGAGCTCGTCGCAGAGCTCCAGCTCCGGCTCGCTCGACCGGAACGCCGGCGAGAACTGGTTCTGCACCGACGCCAGACGCCCGCCGAGGACCTCGTTCGCCTCGCGGATCTGGTCCGGATCGGCGTTCGAGATGCCGGCCATCCGGATCACGCCCTCGTCGAGGAGCTCCGCGAGCGCCCCGATCGAGTCCGCGTACGGCACGGACGGGTCCGGCCGGTGGAACTGGTACAGCCCGACGGCGTCGACACCGAGCCGCTTCGCCGAGGCCTTCGCGGCCTCCTTCAGGTACTCCGGTCGGCCGTCCTGCGCCCACGCGCCCGGCTCCGGCCGCAGGTGCCCGCCCTTCGTGGCGACGAGCACCGCGTCGGTGTCGCCGTGGAACGCACGGATCGCCTTCGCGATGAGTTCCTCGTTGTGCCCGACCTCGTCCTTCGCGGCCTGGTGGTAGGCGTCCGCGGTGTCGATGAGCGTCACGCCGGCCTCGAGTGCCGCGTGGATGGTCGCGATCGACTGCCGCTCGTCGGGCCGCCCCTCGATGGACATGGGCATGCCGCCCAGCCCGATCGCGCTGACCGACACGTCTCCGATGACTCGTTGCTTCATGCGCCCAGCATGCGCTGACGGGTCGGCACAGCGCCCAGCGTGCGCCGACGGGACAGCGTGCGCACCACCGTTCGGTGGGACGGGGCGGACGGGAGGCCCGTGGCCGGGCCCGCCCCGCGCCTCCCGTCCGGCGGGTGTGCGGCTAGTGCAGCGGCAGTGCGGTGACCTGGTCGGCTCCCGCCACCGGGTCGGTCGCCTGCGCGAAGACGACACCGCCCCAGGTGACGACCACGATCGCGAGGACGAAGCCGAGGGCGGCGATCCACCACGACGTTCGGCGGCGCACCCACGCGCCGATCGCGAGCACGACCGTGGCGACCCCGATCACGAACGAGCCACCGACCGCGATCGCCGCTCCGCCGAGGAACCGGCCGGGTGAGCACCCGGTGGCCGCGTCGCAGCCCGCGGTGGCCGAGACGACCGCGATGATCCCGACCACCAGGGTGAGGAGCGTCAGCAGGGCACCCGCCACGAGCAGCAGCACGGTCGACACCCGGGCGGCGACGCGGCCGGCGGGGAACAGCGTCGTGCCGCCGCGGGCCCACTCGGCACGCTCGGTGCTGCCCGGGCCGGACTGCGAAGCTCCGGGCTGCGACGGGCCGGACGGCGGAGACGGGTGCGACCAGGTCATGCGACCGGTCTACCGCGCCTCGACGCCGAACGCCTGGGCGAGCCGCTGGATCTTCTGCGCGCGGCCGAGTCGCGGCAGGTCGGAGCCGTCGCGGATGACCTGCCCGCGGGCCTCGAAGTCGTCGAGGAAGTCCTGCGCCCACGCGACGTCGGTCGGCGTGGGGGAGATGACCTCGTTGATGACGGGCAGCTGCTCGGTGTCGAGGCAGAGCTTGCCGGTCAGGCCCAGGGACACCGCCACCTGGGACTGCTCGCGCAGGATGGCGTGCGCCGAACCGACCGTGGGGCCGTCGATCGGACCGGGCAGGTCGCCCACGCGCGAGGCCACGACGAGTCGCGAGCGCGGGTAGGCCATGGCGAGCGTGTCGGCTGAGGTACCGGTGTCGCGGCGGTAGTCACCCGAGCCGAACGCCAGGCGGAACGCGCCCTGGGCCCTCGCGATCGACGTCGCCTCCTCGATGCCGAGCGCCGACTCGACCAGGGCGATCACCGGGGTGTGGCCGCCGAGCCGGTGCCACGTGTCGGTGACCTGCGCCGGTGACTCGGTCTTCGCGAGCATCACGCCCTGCAGGCCGGGGAGCCCGCGGAGCTCCTCGACGTCGTCCGCCCAGAACTCCGTCGTCACGTCGTTGATCCGGACCCAGGCCTCGCCGCCGCCGGCCAGCCACGACGCGACGGTCGTGCGGGCACCCGGCTTCGCAGCGGGGTCGACGGCGTCCTCGACGTCGAGGATGATCTGGTCGGCGCGCGACCGCTGGGCCCGTTCGAAGCGGTCGGCCGCGGTGCCGGGGACCAGGAGCCACGACCGGGAGATCTCGGCGGGGACCGACCGGCGCCGGTCCGGCCGGGCCGACGAGGGTGCGGGGTCGGACGGGGCGGTGCGGTCGTCGATGGCCATGTCCACGTTGGTACCACACCGGCTGGTCGGACGAGGTGCCGGGCCCGCACGGAAAGCCGGAAACGTCGGGTCATTGCCAGGGAGGCCGCCCGCTTCCGCCTACAGTGTCGGATGTGTGGCGAGACAGGGTGACCGACGGCGCGGACGACGCGGATGACGACGTCCCCGTCCAGGGCGCCGACGCGCCCGCGGGCGGGCGCGAGCAGCGGGAGGGCGACCGGACCGACGAGCCGGACCGCACCCTGCGCCCGGAACTGCAGCTCACGAGCCCGCAGGCGATCAGCCTGGGTGATCCGCGCCTCCAGGCCGGCAACGCCGCCGAGCCCACCTGGGACGCCTGGCGGACACAGCTGACCGGCGTCGGCGGCGCCAGCCCGCTGACCCACTTCAGCGACCACCCGCGCGCCCGGATCGAGCTGTCGACCACGCACCCGGGTGGGCTCGCGCAGTTCATCACCGGCAAGACGACCCTGCTGTCGAGCCTGATCCGCGACGAGGTCGCGCTGCGGGCCGCGCGTGTCGCCGCCGCCCAGGTCGAGGCGAAGGGCACCGAGCTCGCGACGGTCCGGGGCATCGACGCGGTGAAGCTCGGCATCGGCATGGCCGACTGGCAGCACGGCGACGAGCACTTCCGCGGGCCGGTGCTGCTCCGCCCGCTCGCGATCCGTCGGCACGGCCGCGACTTCGAGGTCCGGCTGCTCGGCGAGCCCGTGCTCAACCCGGGTCTCGCGGACGCCCTGCACGAGCAGTACGGCGTCATCCTCGACGCGCAGTCGTTCGTCGCACTCGCCCAGCAGGACGGCTCGTTCACGCCGAACCCGGTCATCGACCGCCTGCGTGGCCTGACCGCGCACATCCCCGGCTTCTCGGTGCACGCGCGCCTGGTCGTCTCGACCTTCGCCGAGGTCGCCAGCGGCATGGTCGAGGACACCGGCGACCTGTCCCACCCGGTGCTCGACGCCCTCGCCGGCAACCCCAGCGCGAAGTGGCAGGTCGAGCAGTCGTACCACCCGGTCGAGCAGACGCCGTCGGACGAGCGCAGCCCGGAGACCGACACGCTGCTGCTCGACGCCGACGACGAGCAGGAGAACGTGATCGCGCAGATCACGGCCGGGAACTCGATCGTGGTGAAGACCCTGCCGGGCACCGGTGGCACGCAGACGATCGTCAACGCGCTCGGCGGCCTGGTCGCCGCGAACAAGCGCGTGCTCGTGGTGAGTCCGCGCCGGGCGACCCTGCGGGGCATCGCCGCACGGTTCGCCGAGGTCCAGCTGCCGGGCGTCGCCGTGACGCCGGGCACCCTGCGCCGCGACGTCGTCCGGGCCATCGCGCGGAACGAGAAGGCCGCGCGTCCGAACCTCCGTGAGGTCGACGACGCCCTGGTCCGGCTCCGCAAGGTCCTGACCGACTACCGCGGCTCGCTGACCCGTGTCGACCCGGACTTCGGCGTCTCGGTGCTCGACTGCCTGGTCGAGCTCTCGCGCCTGTCGCTGCTGCCCGTGCCGCCGTCGACGACCGCGCGGCTGTCGAAGCGGTCCGTGACGAGCATGGTCGAGGGGCGTTCGCGCGTCGCCGAGACGATGGTCAGCGCCGCGAACCTGGGCGAGTTCCGCTACGGCCCCGACGACTCGCCCTGGTACGGCGCGAAGTTCGGCTCGAGCGACGGCGCGCAGCGGGCGCACAAGACCGCGCAGGACCTCGACGCCGACGGGCTGCCGACGCTGCTGCGCCGGGCGCACGACCTCGTGGCGTCGACGCACATGCGGCAGTTCACGACGATCAACGAGCTCGGCATCTACCTCCGCCTCCTCACCGAGATCCGGGACACCCTCGACCGCTTCCTGCCCGTCGTCTTCGACCGCTCGGTGTCCGAGCTCGTCGCCGCGACCGCCCCGCGCGGCGAGGGCGCCCCGATGTCGTCGACGAACCGTCGTCGGCTGAAGAAGCTCGCCCGCGAGTACGTCCGCCCGGGCGTGCACGTCTCCGACCTGCACGAGGCACTCACCCGCGTGCAGCAGCAGCGCGTGCTCTGGCAGCGGTACGTCGCCGCCGGCGTGAACCCCGAGGTGCCCACGGGCATCGGCGACGTGCAGGTGCTCTTCTCGAACGTCGTGCAGGACCTCGCACGCCTGGACGAGCC
>CAJYIG010000307.1 GCA_913774725.1 uncultured Curtobacterium sp.
CGAGCGGTACCGGTCCTTCGACGTGCACCGGGTGCCCGCCGTCGCGTACCGCCGGTTCCCGGTCGCGCTCCCCCACCCCGTGCTCGACACGATCCTCGCCGCCTCCGGCGCGGACGTGCTCCACGCGGCCAGCCCGTTCCTGCTGGGCGGTCGTGCGATCACAGCGGCCGGGAGGCTCGGCATCCCCTCCGTCGCCGTCTTCCAGACCGACGTGGCCGGGTTCGCCCGCCGCAACGGCCTGACCGCGACCGTCCCGCTGGTGCGGAGGATCCTCGGGCGCATCCACGCCGGTGCGTCGCTGACGCTCGCCCCGTCGTCCGCCACCGCCGCGATGCTCGCGGACGAGGGGGTGCCCCGGGTGGTCCGGTGGGGTCGCGGGGTCGACACCGCGCTCTTCCACCCGGACCGCCGACGTGCGGCCCACGTGCGCGCTGCCCGCCGTCGGATCGCTCCGGGCGGCGAGACCATCGTCGGCTACGTCGGACGGCTGGCTCCCGAGAAGGAGGTCGAACGGCTCGCCGAGCTCGGCGGGGTGCCCGGGATCCGGGTGGTCGTCGCCGGCGGCGGTCCGTCGCGGGCGGTGCTCGAGCGCCGACTGCGGCACCTCGACGTCACCTTCACCGGCCCCCTGCGCGGTGACGACCTGGCCGACGCATACGCGATGCTCGACGTCTTCGTGCACACGGGTCCCGCGGAGACCTTCGGCCAGACGCTGCAGGAGGCCCACGCGAGCGGTCTGCCGGTGGTCGCGCCGGCGTCCGGAGGTCCGATCGACCTCGTCGCGCCCGGCCTGGACGGCGAGCTGTACGACCCGGATGCCCCGCAGGCGCTCCGTCGCGCCGTCCTCGGCCTCGTGACGGACCCGGCGGCGGTCGCACGGATGGGCTCGGCCGGTCGGCTCCGCGTCGAGGGCACCACGTGGGAGGCCGTCGGCGACCAGCTCCTCGAACACCACGACACGGCCCGGACGATCGGCGCTCCGCCGGCCTCGTCCCGCATGCTCCGTGTCGGGTGGGACGAGAGTGTCAGCGCACGCGCATAGGATGGGACGTGTTCCACACGAACACGAACGGCAAGGGCTCGCCGATCGGGCGAGCCCGTCCTACGGGAGGACTCGCTCATGGCCGAGCAGACCGCAGGCGGGACGACAGTGGTCGAACCGCGCGCGACGATCGATGCGCCGCGCACATCGCGCAGGCTCGAGGGGACGCTCTACCGCGGCTCCACCGGCATGTGGTCGTGGGTGCTGCACCGCATCACCGGTGTCGCGATCTACTTCTTCCTGCTCGTGCACATCCTCGACACCGCGCTCGTGCGGCTGTCGCCCGAGGCGTACAACGCCGTGATCGGCACCTACAAGACGCCGATCATGAACCTCGGGGAGATCGCCCTGGTGATGGCGATCGTCTTCCACGCCCTGAACGGGCTGCGGATCATCCCGGTCGACTTCTGGTCGAAGGGGCCGAAGTACCAGCGCGCCATGTTCTGGGTCGTCCTGGTCGTGTGGGCCGTCCTGATCGCGGGCTTCCTGCCCCGGCAGCTCATGAACCTCGTCGCGGACTTCCAGTAGGCGAAGGGACCCACGGACATGACCACGCAGATCGTCGAGCCGCCTCGTTCGGCCGCCGCCGCCCGCCGGACCACCAACTGGGAGAAGTGGGGGTGGATCTACATGCGCGCCTCGGGCGTCCTGCTCGTCGTGCTCATCTTCGGCCACCTCTTCGTCAACATGGTCGCCGGAGAGGGCGTGAAGCAGATCGACTTCGCCTTCGTCGCCGGCAAGTGGGCCAACCCCTTCTGGCAGGTCTGGGACTCCCTGATGCTCGTCCTCGCCCTCGTGCACGGCTCGAACGGCATGCGGACGATCATCAACGACTACGTCGCGAAGCCCGGCATCCGGAAGACGCTGCTGCTCGCGGTGGCCATCGCCTGCGTCGCGCTGATCGTCCTCGGTCTGCTCGTCTGCTGGACGTTCGACCCGTGCCCGGCCGGTGCCGCCGCAGCCGACCTGCCGTCGTTCTGCCCGGCGCAGTAGCCGCACGGCCCGACCGTCCACGAGCACCGCGCGACGAGACCCACGCACGCGCCGCGACCACCCCGCCGGCGCGCTGACCCACCCTGAAAGGCCCCAGTGAGCGAGACCACCGTCCACCACCACCAGCACGACATCGTCATCATCGGCGCGGGCGGTGCCGGCATGCGTGCCGCCATCGAAGCCGGTCCGAAGGCGAAGACGGCCGTCATCTCGAAGCTCTACCCGACGCGTTCGCACACCGGTGCGGCCCAGGGCGGCATGGCCGCAGCCCTGGCGAACGTGGAGGAGGACTCCTGGGAGTGGCACACCTTCGACACGATCAAGGGCGGTGACTACCTGGTCGACCAGGACGCCGCCGAGATCCTGGCCAAGGAGGCGATCGACGCCGTCATCGACCTCGAGAACATGGGCCTGCCGTTCAACCGCACGCCCGAGGGCAAGATCGACCAGCGGCGCTTCGGCGGCCACACCCGCGACCACGGCAAGGCACCCGTCCGCCGGGCCTGCTACGCGGCCGACCGCACGGGCCACATGATCCTGCAGACGCTGTTCCAGAACTGCGTGAAGCTCGGCGTCGAGTTCCACAACGAGTTCTACGCGCTCGACCTCGTCATGGTGGACGTCACGGGCGACGACGGGGTCACCCGCCAGCAGCCCGCCGGTGTCGTGGCGTACGAGCTCGCGACCGGTGAGCTGCACGTCTTCCACGCCAAGGCCGTGATCTTCGCGACCGGCGGCTTCGGCAA
>CAJYIG010000308.1 GCA_913774725.1 uncultured Curtobacterium sp.
ATCGCTCGCTGCGGCCTCCGGGGTGCATGCGTCGTCGGGCATGGACCGCCACAGCGTGGGAGTAGCGTGCCGGAGGTGAACATCCCCGCACTCCGAGGCAGCCGGATCACCGGGTTCGGCCACCACCAGCCCTCGCGCATCCTGACCAACGACGAGCTCTCGACCATGGTCGACACGAACGACGAGTGGATCACCACCCGCACCGGCATCAAGACCCGCCACATCGCCGGCCCGGACGACAGCGTCGTGTCCATGGCGATCGAGGCCGGCCGGATGGCCATCGCCGATGCGGGCCTCGAACCGTCGGACATCGGTCTGGTGATCGTCGCCTCGACCACGCACCGCGAGCGGTCGCCCTACACCGCGGGCCGGGTCGCGGCGGCGCTCGGCATGGCGAACGGCCCGGCGCCGATCGACATCAACACCGCGTGCAGTGGCTTCGAGTACGCGATGGCCCTCGCCGACCAGTCGATCCGCGTCGGGGCCTCGGACACCGCGCTCGTGATCGGGTCGGAGACGCTGTCGAGCATCGCCGACTGGACCGACCGCTCGACCTGCGTCCTGGTGGGTGACGGTGCCGGAGCGGTCGTCATCGGCGCATCGGAGACCGCGGAGATCGGACCCGTCTCGTGGGGCAGCGTGCCGCACCTCAACGAGGCCGTGCTCGTCACCCGCGACCCGGAGTACTTCACCCAGCAGGGTCGGTCGATCTACCGCTGGGCGATCACCGAGGCCGAGGGCCACGCCCGCAAGGTGGTCGACGTCGCCGGCGTGACCCTCGACGACATCGCCGCGTTCGCCTTCCACCAGGCGAACCTCCGCATCATCGAGCCCCTCGCCGAGGCGCTCGGCGGCTCGGACAAGTACGTCGTGCGCGACGTCGTGGAGTCGGGGAACACGTCGGCCGCGAGCGTGCCGCTCGGGTTGTCGAAGGCGTGGCACCGCGGGGAGCTGCCGGAGGACGCGCTCGCGCTGCTCTTCGGGTTCGGCGGCGGGTTCGCGCACGCCGGGCAGGTGGTGCGGACGCCGAAGCGGCGCGCGTGACGTCGTGAGCGGGTGACGGACGGGAGGCGCGGGGCCGGCGGGCACCGCGCCTCCCGTCCGTTCGTCCGCCGGTCCGTCCGCCGGCTCGTCGACGTCAGTCGCGGTCGTGCTGGGGGTCGCGGTGCGGGGTGTCCGCCCAGAGGTCCTCGTCGTCGCGGTCCTTCCGACGCCAGGGAAGAGCACGTCGCCCCCGGTCCTCCGCGCCGTTGTCGTTCGTGACCTTGTCCTTCGAGCCGCGCCCACGCTCCTTCGTCGGCTTCGCCTCGAGCACGATCGTGAAGTGCCGCGGGGGCAGGCCGAAGCCTTCTCGGGAGGCCTCCACGACCTTCTTGCCCAACGCGTGGTTGCCGAGCCCTCCGACCGCGGCACCGATGCCGAAGGGCAGCGCGCGACCGAGGACCGAGGCGCCCTGCCGGGCTGCGAACCGCTTGATGAACTGGTCGCGGACCTTGCCACCGATGCCGCTGACGACCTGCTTCGGCAACGAGGCCGTCACCATCTCGCCCCAGAACGCCGAGCGCGCCTGGCCGCCGGCGGCCTGACCGGCGAGCTGCTTCACGAGCTGCGTGCCGGGAGCGCCGAGGATGAGGGCCATCACGAGGGTGCGGGAGCGCTCGGGGTCCTCGAGTGCGATGCCGTGCACCTCGGTCACCGACTGCGCGAAGAGGGCGGTGGCCTCGAGGAAGCCGACCGTCTCCGCGCCGCTGAGGCCGAGCGCAGCTGCCATGCCGACGCCGGGGATCACCGCACTCGCACCGACCGCCGCGCCACCGGTCGTGACCGCCGCCAGGTACTGCCGCTCGAGGATCCGGATGACCTCGGCGGGGCTCGCGTCCGGGTGACGTCGCCGTACCGCGTTCACGTGCGCGACCACCACCGGGCGCTGCACCGCGATCACGCGGTCGAGCATCTTCGCCCACCCCTTCGGGCTGTCGGGCGTCGGGGTCCGGTCGTCGCGGGTGTCGGGCTGGACCGGGGCGGGCGGCATCGGCACGATCGCCCCGTCGTTGTGCTGTCGGGCCATGACGCTGAAGGTACGCGCTCGCGGTGGGAGCTCTGCGCGCGGTGGACCACGGACGCCCCGGCCGGGCCGTCGCGCAGCGAGGTCGTCGCGCATCCAGGCGTCGTGGTGCCGAGCCGTCGCGCAGCCCGGCCGTCGTGGTGCCGGGCCGTCGCGCATCCGATCGGCGTCAGCGGCACGGCACACCCGCCCGCAGCAGCTTCGCACGCAGGCGCTCGGGCACCATCAGGTCGGACCAGACGATCCGGACGACCGTGCGGACCTCGGGGAAGGAGCGGAGGAAGTCCTCGCGCTGCTTCTCCTGCCAGTGCGCAGCAGCGGCCTCCGGCCCCTCGCCGTACTTCGCGCGCCCGTCGACCTCGACCACCACGCCCTGGTCGGGGAACCAGAAGTCGACGACCGCGGTCCGTTCACCCGACCGCGCGAAGACGTGCTGCTGCACGGGGACCGGCGCCCCGAGCTGCACGAAGCGCACGCGGCACACCGACTCCGCCGGGGAGTCCGACAGCGCCGAGCCCATCCCGAGCGCGGTCGCCGCCTTGTCGTGCGCAGTGGCGACGGTTGCGGCTGCCTCCGCCAGCATCTCCGGGAGCACTCGACGGTCGTGCAACGCCGCGTCGATGACCGGGAGCGCGGTGGCGAGCGGCTCGGTTGCGGCGACGTCCACCAGGACGTCGACGAGGGGCTCGACGGCGATGCCCGCGAACGTCGAGGGCTCGTAGGGCGGCGTGCCGTCCCACCGAGTGCGCGCTGCGCGGACGGCGACCGGGCGGACCCGCTGGTGGGCGGTGGTCTCCGCGCGAGAACGCCGCGGATCCCGGAGCTCCACACGGTCCGGTGGGGCACCGACGAGGGGAAGTCCGTACGCGAGCGCGGCGCTGCGGTGTGCCAGCAGTCTCGGGGGACGAATGCGGTGCGCTGTGGCACGCACCAGCAGGAGATGTCGTTCTTCCGCAAGGAGCTGGACGATCGACGCGGGGTCGACCAGGACACCGGGACGGATCGACAGGAGCTCACCGCGCTGAGCGCGACGTTGCAGCGCCCGTCGTTCCGCGGACGGGAAGTTGCTCGTCCGGATCAGCGGGACGGCGAGGACTCGTTCGTGCATGTCCGCCAGCCTCGCGTCCTGGAGCGGCGCGATCGGCGGAGGTGGGTCGAACTGTGGATGATGAGATGGGCCTCCCGCC
>CAJYIG010000309.1 GCA_913774725.1 uncultured Curtobacterium sp.
GTCGCGTCTAGAGCGACTCGCGCAGCTCGACGACCAGATGGCGGACCACCGCGCGGAGGTCCCCGCCGTTCTCCTGCGCCACCCGCAGCTGCCGCTGGTACGAGGCGTCCTCGGCGATCATCGTGTCGAGGTGGTGCAGCTCCTGCTGGCACCCGAGACGCTCCGCGATCGGATCGAGCCGTCCGACCAGGTCGTGCACCTCGTCGGTGACGAGGCGCTCGTCGCCGGCGGCGTTCGTGATGATCTCCGCCTCCATGCCGTACCGGGCGGCACGCCACTTGTTCTCGCGGATGAACCACGGCTGCATCGACGGCAGGTCCTCGCCGCGGTCGAGTCGGTCGGACAGCGCCGTGACGAGGCACTGGACGAACGCGGTGACCGCGCCGACCTCGTGCAGCGTCGAGACCCCGTCGGACACGCGGTTCTCGAGCGTGCCCCACCCCGGCGAGGGGCGGATGTCCCAGCGCAGGTCCTTGAACCCGTCGATCACGCCGGTCTTCGTCAGGTCGTCGACGACGGTCTCGAAGCCGCGCCAGTCGTCGATGCCCGGTGGCAGCCCGCCGGTGGGGAGCTGCTGGAACATCAGGGCGCGGTTCGACGCGTAGCCGGTGTCGGTCCCGCCCCAGAACGGGCTCGACGCGGTGAACGCCTGCAGGTGCGGCACGTAGGCGAGCATCGCGTTCATGATCGGCACCGCCTTGTCGCGGTCGTCGATGCCGACGTGCACGTGGACGCCCCAGATGAGCATCTGCCGGCCCCACCACCGCGTGCGGTCGATGAGCGTGTTGTAGTGCTCGCTGTCCGCGGTGATCTCCTGCTGGTCCCACAGCGCGAACGGGTGGGTGCCGGAGCACATCACCTGCGCGTCGAGCGGTTCGGCGGCGTCGATCACCTCGCCGATGATGCCCGCGAGCTCGCTCGTCGCCCCACCCACGGTCTCGTGCACGCCCGTGACAACCTCGACGGTGTTCGTCAGGAGCTCCTCGGTCACCCGGTCGTGGTCCCCGAGGCGCTCCTGCACGGCGGCGATGACGGCGGGGGCGCGGGGCGCGAGGTCGCCGGTGTCCCGGTCGACCAGCGGGAGTTCCCACTCGACGCCGATGGTCGACGGGCGGGACTCGGTGAAGCGGATGTCCATGGGGCCATCCTGCCCGTCGGGTTGGAGGGTCGGTACAAGGAACTCCGTCCCGGGCACGTCGTCCGGCAGAGTGGTCGTCATGAGCAGCGTTGCCGTCACCGACCTCGCCGTCCTCTCGTCGCCGTGGACCCTCGGGCCGCTCCGGTTGCGGAACCGGGTCGTCATGGGGTCGATGCACACCGGGCTCGAGGTGCTCGACGACGGTGGAGCAGCCATGGCGGCGTTCTACCGCGAGCGCGCGGCGGGTGGCGTCGGGTGCATCGTCACCGGCGGGATCGCGGTCAGCGACGAGGCCCGCGGCGGTCCGGACTTCGCGGTGTTCGGCGTCGGGGGAGCGGACGAGCGGTTCCGGGTCGCCGTCGACGCGGTGCACGACGAGGGCGGCGCGGTGCTCGCGCAGCTCTTCCACGCGGGCCGCTACGCACTGGCGAACGGCATGGTCGACCGGAACGGCCGACCGCAGCGGGTCGTGGCGCCCAGCGCGCTGCCGTGGGCCGCTGCGCGCGGGGTCCAGCCCGTCGCGCTCACCGACGCCGAGGTGCGCCGCACGATCGACGACTTCGCCGCGGCCGCCCGGTCCGCTGCGGCGATCGGCTTCGACGGCGTGGAGATCATGGCGTCCGAGGGGTACCTGGTCAACCAGTTCCAGTCGCCGCTGACGAACCTCCGCGACGACGAGTGGGGCGGGGACGCGGTCCGACGCCGTCGCTTCGCGATCGAGGTCGTCCGAGCCGTCCGTGCCGCCGTCCCCGACCTCGCGGTGACGATCCGGTTGTCCGGCGCCGACCTGATGCCCGGCTCGACCACCGACGACGAGGTCGACGTGCTCGTGCACGACCTGCTGCCGCTCGGCCTCGACGCGGTGTCGGTCGGCATCGGCTGGCACGAGTCCCGCACGCCGACCGTGCAGGCCTCGGTGCCGCACGGTGCCTGGCTCGGGTACGCCGAGCGTGTGGCGGCCGTGGTGCGGGCGTCGGCACACCCCGAGGTGCAGGTGATCGCCTCGAACCGGATGACCGACCTGCGCGACGGGGAGTCGGTGCTCCGGGACCGACGGGTCGACGCCGTGGCGCTCGCCCGCCCGTTCCTCGCCGACCCGGACATCGTCCGCCGGTCGCTCGACGGCCGCTTCGACCTCGTGAACACCTGCATCGGCTGCAACCAGGCGTGTCTCGACCGGTCGATCGTCGGCCAGCCGGTGTCGTGCCTCGTGAACCCGCGGGCCGGGCGGGAACTCGCCCTGCCGCTGCGCCCCACGACCGACCCGAAGCGCGTCGACGTCGTCGGCGGTGGTCCCGCGGGGCTCGCCGCCGCCGTGGACGCCGCACGGCGGGGACACGTCGTGACGCTCTGGGAGGCCTCGGAGACGCTCGGCGGGCAGTTCGCGCTGGCCGCGGTCGTCCCGGGCAAGGAGGACTACGCCGCGACGGTCCAGGCTGCCCGCGCGGAACTCGAGGACCGAGGGGTCACCGTGCACCTCGGGCGCGCGGCCACCACGGCGGACCTGCTGGACAGCGACGCCGTGGTCCTCGCACCCGGTGTGGTCCCGCGCCGGATCGCCGTGCCGGGCGCCGAGCTGCCGCACGTGGTGACCTACGAGGACGCCCTGCGCGACGGGGTCCCGCCGGGAACCGTGGCGGTGATCGGCGGCGGCGGCATCGGCGTCGACACCGCGGCCTTCCTGGTCGAGTCGCCCGACGAGTCCGTCCGCGCTGCGGAGTTCGCCGCCCGCTGGGGCGTCACCGTGGCCGACGACCTGGTCGGGGACCTCCCGCAGCGGCAGCCCGCGGCCGGACGGACGCTCCGGCCCGGGAGCGACGTGACGGTGCTCCGACGGTCCGGGAAGTTCGGGCAGGGCATCGGCATCACGTCGCGTTG
>CAJYIG010000310.1 GCA_913774725.1 uncultured Curtobacterium sp.
CTCGCGGTCATCGCCTACCTGGGCTACGAGCGGAACACCGAGGCGGAGCGCCTCGGTCGGCTCCACAAGCACACCGCGGGGACCGCGGAGTGACCACACCACCGTTCCGGGACCACCCGGAGCACCACGAGGAGGAAGCAATGACGCATCTTCGACCATCCGTCCGAGCCGGGCGCCGCCGGGGTCGACCGGGCCGGACCGCAGCGGTCCTCTCGGCGATCGCCGTCGCGGGGACCGCGGTCCTCGGCCTCGGCGCCCCCGCCTTCGCCGCCGGCAACACCCTGACGGTGAACGTCGGGACGACCGTCCGCCCGGTCACCCACGTCGCGGCCGGCGGCCTGTACGGCGTCGACACCGGCGACACCCCGCCGCTGAGTCAGCTCTACCCGCTGCACGTCAACACCTTCACGCAGCCGCCGCCCGGCACCCAGCAGCTCGGCAACGGTGCCACGCACCCCTGCTGCGACGGTCTGCAGGTCGCCGACAAGATCACCGCCGCCGGCGGTCAGCAGTACCTCCGGCTCCCCGACATCTTCAGCACCTTCCCCTACAACTGGGTCAGCTGGTCCGACTGGGAGTCGAAGATCAGGACGATGATCACGGCCCGGGTGAACGCGACGAACACCACGAACATCGCCGGGTACGAGATCTGGAACGAGCCGGACGCCAACTGGGGCGAGAGCACGAAGAACGACCCGAACGCCGGCACCTACCTGAACGCCTGGACGCGGACCTACCGCGACATCCGCGTGATCGACACCGAGACGCCGATCATCGGACCCGGTGCCAGCGCGTACAACCACGACTTCATGGTCGGCTTCATGACGAACGCGAAGAACACGAACACGCTGCCGTCGGTCGCGGTCTGGCACGAGCTCGGGGACTTCAGCTACCAGGACGTGCAGGCACACGTCACGGACTTCCGGTCCATCGAGGACTCCCTCGGGCTGCCGCACATCCCGATCTCGATCAACGAGTACGCATCACCCGGACAGGTCGACCAGCCGAGCATCGGCGTGCACTACATGGCCGCGTTCGAGCGGGCGGGCATCCACGACGCCGAGCGGGCGTACTGGTACGAAGCCGGCACGATGGACGGGCTGCTGTACGACAACCTGCCGACGGCGTCCTACTGGGCCTACGAGTGGTACGGCGACCAGTCCGGCAACGTCGTGCAGACCGTCCCGCAGTCGTACCTCGACGGGGTTGCGTCCTACGACGCCAGCCGCAAGCAGGTGAACGTCGTCTTCGGTGGCGACAGCGGATCGAACACGGTCAAGGTCAACGGCCTGGCAGGCCTCGGCAACCAGGTGTCGGTGCAGCTCTCGTCGACGAACACCACGGGCCGGACGACCAACCAGGCAGCCCCGAACCTGGTGTCGACCACGACCTACAGCGTCGTCAACGGTTCGATCAGCGTCCCGGTGTCGAACATGGACGCGGTCGCCGCCTACCAGCTGCTCATCACGCCGACGACCGGTGTGCCCACTCACCAGCAGACGTACGAGGCGGAGAACGCGACCGTCGTGAACGCCGCCCGTCTCTCCTCGACCACCGCGTCGAACGGCGGGTACGTCGGCCGCATCGACGGTTCCGGTGATGCGCGGACCGACAGCTTCGTGGACTTCCTGGTGAACGTGCCGACCGCGCGGTCGTACACGATGACCGTCAAGTACGCGAACGCGACCGGGGCGAACGCCACCCAGGGGCTCGCCTACAACGGCGGCGGGTTCTCCACGGTGAGCTACCCGCCGACCACCTCCGGGTGGGGCAACCCCACGGGCAGCGTCGACGTGACGGTGCAGCTGAAGGCCGGGTACAACGTGATCCGACTCGCGAAGGGCTCACCGAACTTCGGCGGCGGGACCGGGTACGCCGAACTCGACAGCATCCGCCTGCAGTAGGAGGCAGGACGAAAGGTGGGTCCACTGCTCTCGGGTGGTGGGCCCGCCCTCCGCATGTGTCGATGTGTGTATGGACGCGTCGGCCGGGGTGCGGATGAATTGGCCTCGAGAGTGACCGTGAGGGAACGGTCGCCAACGAGGGGAACAGCATGAAGTTCACACGCACCATCTCCGCCGCCGCGATCGTCGTCGGCATCGCCGGGGCAGGGGTCATGATGGCGGCACCCGCCAACGCGGCGGCATCGGACTGCCCGTCCGGTGCTGCCTGCGCCTGGATCACGTCCAACTTCGCGGGAACGGAGCTGGGCTTCCAGCAGTCCATCAAGGACTACACGCCCTACGGTTACAACGACAACATCTCGTCGGTGTACAACAACGGCAACGCGTCGACCGTGCGCTTCTACAAGGACGCCAACTACAAGGGACAGTCCTTCGCGCTGGCCATCAAGACCGGCGACGGCAACCTGAACAACGACGACGGTCTCGCGCCGACCGGGTTCAACGACAAGATCTCCTCGGGTCGGTTCGTCTGATCCGGAGGACACGTTCGTCGACGAGGGCGGCCCCGGGACTCCCGGGGTCGCCCTCGTCGTGTCAGGCGGGCCAGCCGAGGTGTCGGTGGACCTGGTTCTCGTAGGCGAACACGACCAGCTGGACACGGGTCGTCGTGCCGAGCTTCGCCAGGATCGACCGCACGTGCGACTTCACGGTTGCCTCCGACAGATGGAGCGTCGCGGCGATCTCGCCGTTGCCGAGACCGCGCGTGACGAGCTGGAACACGTCCCGTTCGCGCGCGGTGAGCGCGTGGAGCCGCCGACGGACCCCGTCATCGCCGCGGTCGTCCGCGAACTCGGTCACGAGGCGCATCGACGCTTCCCGTTCGGGCAGCTCGCGGTCTTCGACGGTGTCCCGGATCGTCGCGAGGAGGCGGTCCGGAGTGGCGTCCTTGGTGAGGAAGGCCGAGGCGCCGGCGCGGAAGGCCTGGTAGACGGCCTCGTCCTTCTGGATGGTCGTCAGGACGATCACCCGCGGCGCCGGTGCGTTCGGCTCCGCCAGGACGGCGCGGGTCGCGTCGATCCCCGACATGACCGGCATCCGGAGGTCCATCAGGACGACGTCCGGACGTCGGGCTCGCACCGACGCGATCGCCTCGGTGCCGTTGCTCGCGACGCCGACGCTCCGCATCTCCGGCTGAGCCTCGATGAGCATCTGGATGCCGGAGGCGAAGAGCGGGGAGTCGTCCACCACGAGCACCGTGATCACGCGACGCCTCCGGTCGAGCGGGCATCGGCCGTCTCGTGCTGGTCGTCCGCGCTCGGGAAGGCGGCGTCGACCACGAAGCGTCCGTCCACCGACCGTCCCGCGGTGGCCCACCCGCCGGCGATGCGCGCCCGCTCACGCATGCCCTCGAGGCCCACTCCCCTCCCGGAACTCCCCGGCGTGATCAGGGGCCGGTCCCCGACGGAGGCCACCTCGAGGGTCAGCCCGTCGGCGGTCCAGTGCAGGCCGACCGTCGCCGTGCTCGAGGTCCCGCCGTGCTTGAGCGCGTTCGTCAGGGCTTCCTGCACGATGTGGTACACCGCGACGTCCTGCGATGGGGTGAGCCGACCGGGGATCCCCGACCGCTCGACCGCGATCGTCATCCCGACGAGGCGCATCTGGTCGACCAGGGCGTCCACGTCGTCGGTCGAGGACCGCGGTGCGACGACGTCGTCGTCCTCACGGATCTGCTCGACCAGTCGCCGCACGTCCGTGAGCGCTGACCGAGCGACGGAGGCGATGTTCCGGAGCGATGCATCCGTCGTCTCGGGTCGGAGCTGCTGGAGCGCGGACGCGCCCTCCGCCTGGGAGACGACGACGGCGAGCGAGTGCGCGAGCGCGTCGTGGACGTCGCGGGCGATCCGGGCACGGTCCTCGGAGAGGCGCAGCGCGAGCTCGCGGTCCTCGAGCCGCTCCTCTGCTGCCTGCAGCCGGCGGAGGAGGCGCAACGAGGACAGCACGACGCCGATCGCCCACGCGCCCGCGTAGAGGCCGAACCCACCGAGGAAGATGGTGCCGAACTCCCACCAGAGGGGGTGGGAGTGGAACGGCTGCCCGTTCGGCAGGGTCCACCGACCCCATCCGCCGTCCCGGACGATCACCACCGCATCCAGGAAGCAGACCACGGCTCCGACGAGCAGCGCGGCGTACCGACGGACGCCGCCGAGACTGCTGCCGGCGAACGGGGCGACGAGCAGCGCTGCCCCGTACAGCGTCCACTCGACGATGTCCGGCGCCTGCCGCGACTGCAGCAGCTGCGCGGCCGGCACGACGACGAGCAGGGCCAGGGACACCCACGGCCGGAGTGCGGCGAGCGCGATCGCGGCGCTGAACACGAGCAGGACCACGACGTTCTCGAGCTGGTCCAGCTCCGGCCACCTGACGACGGCGCCCACCACGAGGAAGGACCCGGCGGTGACGAGCGCCGACACGACGCCCCAGCTCGCCCGACGCCCCGGCGCGAGTTGCTCCACGGATGACCCCATGGCGTCAGCGTAGGCGAGTCGTCGGGCGGAGCAGGGGTCCGGGCGCGGACCTCATACCCAGGGCTGAAGTCTGCTCAGCCGGCCCGGGTCGTGCGGGGTGCCGACCCTACGGTGACCGACATGGAGAAGCCTCAGTCATCGCGGTCCGCAGTGCCGGTCGTGCGTCGTTCCGCCGTCCTCGGAGTCGTCGTCGGTCTGGTGGCCGTCGTCCTCGCCGGGTGCAGTGCTGACCCGTCGGGCGGAGGGGGTTCCGGTGGCACGAGCGACGCACAGGCACTCCCCGCGCAGAACATGGACCAGTGGGTGCTCCCGCTGGACTCCTACGTGGTCGGCAACACGAAGAACGCCGACTACGCGCAGAACCTGCTCGTCGCGCCCTGCATGGAGCAGGCCGGCTACTCGTGGGACGTGCCGTACCGCGACACGACCGCGACCGACGGCCCGTCCTGGAACGCCGTGGAACGCCGACTGTTCACCCCCGCGATCGCCGAGCAGTGGGGCTTCCACCTCGCGCCGTCGTCCGACACGACACTCGGAGCACTCAAGGACTTCATCGCGAAGGCGAACGCCGTCCCTGCCGCCGAGTCGGCCCAGGTGACGAAGTGCGTGGTCGCGAGCCGGAAGGAACTGCCGCCCCTCACCGGCTCGGCTCAGCTCGGAGCCTCGTACGCGTCGCAGGCGTACTCGGCGGCCCTCGAGGAGCCCGCCGTCCGTGCGGCGGCCGAGCGGTGGCAGACCTGCATGGTCCCCGCTGGTGTGTCCGACCTCCCCACGAGCCCGGAGGAGTTCCCCTCCCCGTCGGTGGTGTCGAAGTTCGACATCGAGCTGGACGTGTCCGCGACCCCTCCGACGGTGAGCCCTGCTGAGATCCAGCTCGCAACGTTCGAGGCGACGTGCGAGGTCGACTCCGGGTGGCTGACATCGCTGTACCACGCCGAGTGGGACGGGCAGGCTGCGCTCCTCCGGAAGAACGCGGATGCGCTCCAGCGGTCGAAGGCGCAGCTCGACCGCTACGAAGCGCGCGTGCAGGAGGTGATCTCGACCCATGCGCCGAAGCACTGAGGGGGGAACGTCCTCCGTCCTCGAGGTCGTCGCGCCCGACGACGAGCGGATCGATGACGAGCGGATCGACGACGAGGACACCGTCCTCACGCGCCGCGTGCTGCGGTCGGGCCGACGGCGGACTGCGCTCGCGGTGGTCGCGGTGGTCGCAGTGGTGGCGCTGTTCGTCGCCGGGTGGTCCGCGGCCCGGGCGTTCGAATCGCCCGCGCAGCGAGCCGCCCGCGCGACGCCGCCGCCCGCCGGCGTGGTCACGGCGGCCGTCTCCGACGGCAGCCTCGAGCGGACGCTCAGTGCAACCGCCACCATCGGGCGGGTCGCGCCGGAGACCGTCACGGTCGCCGCCTCACTCGCGTCGGCGGTCGTGACGAAGCAGACGGTCGCTGTCGGCGGTCAGCTCGGAGCGGGCTCCGTCGCGCTGGAGGTGAACGGTCGTCCCCTGCTCGCGCTCCCCGGAGCGTTCCCGTACTACCGGGCGCTGACGCTCGGCGACCAGGGACCGGACGTGCGGCAGCTGCAGGCCGGACTCGTCGCTGCCGGCATACAGGTCACCGAGGACGGTCGCTTCGGCGCGACGACGGCCCGCGCCGTGACGGCCCTGTACACGCGGGCAGGCTACTCGGTGCCCACGACCGAGGTGCCCACGACCGAGGTGCCCTCGGCACCTGCCGCGGACGGCACCGCCGCGGCCGACGGTACGGTCACCTCCTCCGCGACGTCGTCCGACGCTCGGTCCACCGGCTCGAGCGCGAGTCCAGCAGCTGGGTCGTCCAGAGGGACGTCCGGCACAGGGACGTCCGGCACCGGGACGTCCGGCGCTGGGCCGACCGCTGCGCAGGTGTCGGTGCCGGCAGCCGAGCTCGTGGTGTTCTCGACCCTGCCGGCCGACGTCCTCACGGTCCCGTCGGTGGGGACGATCCTCACCGCGACCAGCGGGATCGGCGTGGAGTCCGGGGCCGTGGTCGCCAGCGCCCCGGTGGCTGCCAGCGCAGCGGGGACGCTCCGGGTCGGTATGACGGGCACACTGACCGGTCCTGACGGGACCCAGGCCGATGTCGCGATCACGTCGATCGACGCCGCCGGGGAGACGACGGGTGCCGCCGCGGGGGAGGCCGCGAGCGGCGTCTCCGGCAGCGGGACGCCGTCGACCGGGAGCGGTCCCGCGTCCGCGTCGTCCGGATCCTCCGGGTCGCAGTCCGCGTCGTCGGGTGGCGTCACGATCGGCGGCGCCGAGGTGAGCACCGACCCGCCCGCGTCCGAGGACTCGACGGTGCGCCTCTCCGCCGCTGGTGGCGACGGCTTCCCCGCCGCGTGGTTGCACGGCTCGGGTGTCGCGGTCATCACCGTCTCCGTCGCAGCGCAGCACTCGCTGATCGTCCCCTCGATCGCCGTCGTCTCGGGGGCGAAGGGCGCCGCGCACGTGCTCAAGCGCGGACCGGACGGGTCCTACGTGTCCGTCCCGGTGACGGAGATCGGGACACTCGAGGGCAAGAGCGCCGTCCGACCGACGACCGCCGGAGCACTCCGCGCCGGCGATGCCGTGAAGGTGGGGTGACCGTGCCGGACCTCACGTTGCGGGGCATCCGCAAGCAGTTCCCCGGTCCGACACCGGTCGACGCGCTCAGGGGAGTCGACCTGACGATCCAGCAGGGGGAGTTCGTCGCCGTCGAGGGACAGTCCGGCGGGGGGAAGTCCACGCTCCTGAACGTCATCGGTCTGCTCGACGAACCGACCGGGGGCCGGTACTGCATCGATGACGAGGACATGGCCGCGGCGAGTCCCGCCGCCGTTGCCCGACGCCGATCCGCGCAGTTCGCCTTCGTCTTCCAGAGCTTCCACCTGCTCGATCGTCGACGGGTGCTGGACAGCGTCGAGCTCGGTCTGCTCTACCGCGCGGTCCCGCCGATCGACCGCCGTCGTGCTGCGCTCGTCGCCCTCGAGCGGGTCGGGCTCCGGCACAAAGCACTGCAGACGGCGAGCCGGTTGTCCGGCGGGGAGCGTCAGCGCGTCGCCATCGCCCGCGCACTGACGGCGGGCGCCCCGGTCGTCGTCGCCGACGAGCCCACGGGCAACCTCGACTCGGCGAACAGCTCCGCGGTGGTCGACAGCCTCCGGAGCCTCCACGCGGACGGCGCCACGGTGGTCCTCGTGACGCACTCGCCGGAGGTCGCCGCGCAGGCGGAACGACGGGTGCGGATCCGCGACGGCGTGGTCGTCGAGGACGAGGAGAGGCAGAGGCGGATCGCCTCGTCCGCTCGAGCGACGTCCGGGCCACCGGCGCTCGTCGGGCGTCCGTCGCGTCTCCGCCGCCGTGACGTCCTCCGTGACGCCACCGCATCGTTGGGCTCACGCCTCGGTCGGACGAGCGGGCTGGTCGCGGCCGTCGCGGTGGGCGTCGCACTGGCCGTGGCGACCTTCGGCGTCTCGACGTCCGCGAGCGCGCAGGTCGCCGACACGTTCGACGCACACACCAACCGCGACGTCTCGGTGGAGTGGCAGGGTGATGCTCTCGCCGCGGAGCCCGGGGGGACCCGGGACAGCATCGTCGACCGCCTGGAGGACCTGTCCGGGACGGACGCCGCCGGCATCATCAGCAACTACTCGCAGCACGGCGTCCAGCTCACCCCGGCTCGGCCGGTCCTGCAGTCGACCGTGTACGCGATCACGCCGCACGTGCCCACCGCCGGCCGCCTCGCGATCACCTGGGCTCCGGGACACCCGGCCCGCCTGGCGGCGGGCGAGGCGCTCATCGGTTCCGGCCTGGCGGCGCAGCTGGAGGTCGGGCCACTCGTCGGCGGCCCGCAGCTCACGGTGGACGAACGGTCGCTCACGATCGTCGGGGTCGTCACGTCGTCCCCCCGCGTCGCCGACGTGATGGGGAGCGTCGTCGTCCCCGCGGACGACACCGCTGCACTGGGACCGGTGGACCAGGTGCAGGCGCTGGTCCTGAGCCGCGCCGGGGCAGCCCAGCAGGTCGCTCGGCAGGCGCCGCTCGTCGTCGACCCCTTCGCACCGACCTCGCTCCACGTCGAGGCTCCCGTCGACCCGTCGACCGTCCGCGCACAGGTCGAGACGGCGGTGCAGTCGACCCTCCTGGCGCTCACGGGCATCGCGCTCCTGGCCTCGGTGGCCGGGCTGACGAACGCGATGGTCCTGTCCGTGATCGAGCGCAAGCAGGAGTTCGGGCTGCGGCGCGCGCTCGGGGCCCGCCCGGTGCACGTCGTCGGGCTCGTCCTCACCGAGTCGTCACTCGTCGGTGCCGTCGGCGGGATCGTCGGGCTGCTCGCCGGGCTCGCCGGGATCCTCGTCGTCACGGTCGTCCGGCACTGGAGTCCCGTCTTCGACCTGCGGCTGGCACCCGTCGCGCTCGTCGGCGGGGTCGTCGTGGGCGCGCTCGGTGGCGCGATCGCATCCGTCCGGGCGTCCCGGATCCAGCCGAACGAAGCGCTGCGGCTGTGAGTGGGAGCGTCCGGGTCGGAACTCCCGCCGCCCCCTCACCCAGCGGCGTGCGGCGCGTCCTGGTCGCCGTCGGTGGGACGTTCGTCGAAGCACGCCCGCAGGTCCAGGGAATCGTCGCGCTCCGTCTCGTCGTGGGCAACGTGCTCGGGCACGGTGGTGCGCTCCCGGACACGGGCGCCGTGCTCCTCGCCGACGTCGCCTGGTGGTCGGCCTCCGCCGCGATCTACGTCGGGAACGGGCTCTCCGACCTCGTCGGTGACCGGCGGAACGGGTCGCTCCGTCCGCTCGCCGCCGGTCGGCTCCGCGTCGCCGACGCCGAGACAGCGGTGGTCGTGCTGGTAGGTGTCGCGCTCCTGTCGGGAGCCGCGACCGGCCTCGTTGCGGTGCTCGCAGTGGCGGCGTTCCTGGTGCTCGGCGGCGCGTACTCGTCCGGCCCGCGTCCGCTCAAGGAGCGTGCGGCGGGTGCCTCGGTGACGGCCGGGGCCGCGGGGGCCGCGACGCCGCTGTTCGGTGCGCTCTCGGTGCACGGTCAGCTCACGGGGCAGGTGGTGGTCGTCGCGTCCGTCCTGGGCCTCTGGATGCTCGTGGCCGGGAACGCGAAGGACTTCGGGGACGAACCGGGCGACCGACTGGCAGGGCGTCGGACGTTGCCGCTGGTCCTCGGCCCAGCACGTGCTCGACGGGTCCTCTCCGTCGGTGTGCTCGTCGTCGGGGTCCTCGCGGTGATCCTGGCAGGGGCGTGGCCAGGCGTCCGGTCCCTGGCGCTCCTCGGGGGCGCTGCGGTGCTCATGGTCGCCGCGTGGCGGCTGCCCGGCCGACCGTGGCGCGACCCGAGGACGGCCTACCGGGTGTTCATGTGGAGCCAGGTCCTGGTGAACCTGGCGTTGATCTGCGGTCGTCCGACCGCGTGAGGGGGGAACCGTGCAACCGATGACCGAGGCTCCGACGGGTCCGAGCACCACGGGCAGGAGGACGAGCATCGCCGACGAGGTCTTCGCGGCCCTGGTCCGCGACGGGCTGGAGGTGGCTCAGGACCCGGTCGCCGGCGAGCAGCTGCGTCATCAGGTCGCCGGGATCGTGCGCGAGGTGCAGGACGCATACGCCGGCCGTCAGCCGGACGCTGCCGACGGACCCTCCCGTGCGCTGTCGGTGTCGATCGGTCGCAGCCGTGCGCGGGACGCCGTGCATCCGTCCGTGAGCCTCGAGGCGGCCAGCAGGTTGTTCGAGGTGGCACTTCCGCTCCTCATCGCCGACGCGCGCGCTCGACAGGACGGCCCCGACACCTCGACCGCGATCAGCCGGGCGTTGCACCGTTCCGTCATGGCCCGGGTCGCCCCGGCCGCGGTCGGCTACGTCGAGACACTGATGGAGAAGCTCGCCATCGCGCAGCACGAGGAACGGCTCCGGCTGTCGCGGGAACTCCACGACCACGTCGCGCACAACGTCGCTGCCGCGATCCAGCGCATCGTGCTGACGAGGTCGACCGGCAGCTCGGGAGCCGCGGGCGCCGAGCTCCTCGACGTCGCCGAGCACCTCCTCCGCAGCGCCCTGGCAGACACGAGGAGCATCGGCGTCGAGCTCCGGCAGAGTGTCGGGGACCGGACGGTCGACCAGGCCGTGCGGGAGTACGTCGATGCCAGTCCCACCCTCCGACCGCTCGTCGGGGTGCAGGTCACGGGTCTCCCGGTCCGTCTGCCCGTCGGCTCCGGCGAGGAGCTGTACGTGATCGTCCGAGAGGCGCTGCGGAACGCCGTCGCGCACGCCCGAGCGAAGCACGTCTCGGTCCACTTCGCGTGGCGTGCAGGCGGACTCCGGATCGCGGTGGTCGACGACGGCGGAGGGTTCCGTCTGGACCAACGGCCCACGACCTCGATGGGCTTGCTGGCGATGCGCGAACGGGCGGAGGCGCTCGGCGCCGAGCTGATCGTCACGAGCACGGTCGGCACCGGCACGACGGTCACCGTCGACCTGCGACACGAGGGGTTCAGCGCATGACGGGAGGGCTCGTCCGTGTCGCACTCGCGGACGACCACCACCTGTTCCGGGACGGCCTCGCATCCTTGCTCGCGCAGAGCCCGCGCGTGACGGTCGTCGGCCAGGCGTCGTCGAGCGTCGCAGCCGTCCGCATGGCCGAGGAACGTGCTCCTGATGTGCTCCTGCTGGACGTCGAGATGGACGACGTACCGGCTGCGGTGACGATCCGCCGACTCGGTCGGCTCGCACCCGCGACCCGGGTGGTGGTCCTGACGATGCACGGTGACCCGGTGCTCGAGCGCCAGTTGCGTTCCGAGGGAGCGGCGGACTACCTCACCAAGGACGTGTCCGCTCCGCACCTGGTCGACCGGATCGCATCCGTCGCACGGCTCGGCGGACGAGGCGCCGCGCCGCTGCCGAGCACCGACGCGGAGCCGACGTCAGCCGGGCTCCTGACCGACCGAGAACTGCAGGTGCTCAGGATGATCGGCCAGGCCCAGACGAACCGGGCGATCGCGTCCGCCCTGTCCATC
>CAJYIG010000311.1 GCA_913774725.1 uncultured Curtobacterium sp.
CCTCGGTGGCCAGGAGTTCGAGCACCTCGATGTCCTCGCCCTCGCCCACGAGGCCGCCCCCGACCTCGATGCGGTCAGCGGGGGAGTACTCGGCCACGTAGCAGTGCACCCGCTCGGTCACCGACCCGGGGCTCATGTACGCGGCGGTCACCTCGCGCAGGTCGCCCAGTCGGACCCCGAGCTCCTCGAGCGCCTCGCGCCGGATCGCGGTCTCCGGGTCGTCCTCGTCGAGCAGTCCCGCCGCGACCTCGACCAGCATGCCGTCGGGGTGGTCGTTCACGTAGGCGGGGAAGCGGAACTGCCGCGTGAGCAGCACGGTGCCGCGCGCTCGGTCGACCGGCAGCACGGCCGCGCCGTTGCCGCGGTCGTAGGTCTCGCGCTGCTGGGTGGTCCAGGTGCCGTCGGTCCCGCGGACGTCGAACGTCGTCCGTCGGAGCACGTGCCACCCGTCGGAGGTCACCTCGACGTCCCGCACGACGACGTCCGGGTTGCGGTCGAGGTTCCGTCCGACCCGGTCGAGACCGGTCCGCCACCTGCTGTCCGGTTCCGTCGTCCCGTACGCCGTCGTCATGCTCCCGACGCTAGCGGACCCCGGTGCCGGCCACGCGACACCTGTCTCCGCCCATCGGACGGGAGGCACGCGGCGGCCCCGCCACGCGCCTCCCGTCCGCCGACATCGACCGTCCACCTCGACCGGCTCCCGTCGTCCCCGTCCGCTCGTTCCGTGCGCCCGGGATCGTCCGCACAACCGGAAGCAGGTCGCGCCACTGAGATCCGTCGCGCGAGCTGCCCCGCGTTGTGCGGCAGCACGCCGCGCAGCCTGTCGCTTCGTGGCCCCACCGGCCGGTGCGCCGCGGCGGGTGCGCTCATCCGTGCAGCCAGTGCGACGGCACCTCGAGCCAGGTCGGCAGGAGCGTCCGCTCGTCCCCGTCCGCCGCGTTGACCTGCGACTGCGTGAGGAGCAGGGCGCCGGACAGGTCGGCACCGGCGAGCCGCGCGCCACGCAGGTCTGCGCCGAGTAGCTCGACTCCGCTGAGGTCCGTCCCACGCAGGTCCGATCCGATGAGCACCGCGTTCCGCAGGCTCGAACCGCGTCGGACCGCTCGCCGCAGGTCGCGGCCGGCGAGGTCCTCGGGCAGGGGTCGTTCGTCGACGTCTTCGTCCGCCGCGGCGAACCGCGCACGGGCCTCGTCGCGCACGGCATCGAGCAGGGGGAGGACAGTGCCACGGAGCGCGCTGAGGTCGAGTGCGGCGAGGGTCGCCGGGTCGCTCCCGGACCGCGCGATGCAGTCGGCAGCCATGGCAGCGGCGTGCTCCGCGGTGTCGGGGTCCCAGCTCCGGTCGGCGACCTCGGTCAGGTACCAGGCGAGTTCGTGCAGCACCCGGACCACCGCGAAAGCGGCGGACATCGCCGGTGCCAGGTCCGGACGCGCGCGCCAGGAGACGCCGCCGAAGACCTCCTGGGTGACGCGCTGACCGGCGCCGGAGCACTCGAAGACGGTGCACCCTCGGAAGCCACGAGGGCGGAGGCGGTCGTGGATGGTGCAGGCGAAGTCGACGCTGAGTTCACCGCAGGGTGTCCCGGCGGGCTTGTCGACGGGGAAGTCCGCCGATCGGGTGAAACCGAGGAGGGTGCAACAGAGCGCGGCGCAACGGGTGCAGTCGGGGCGGAGGTCGGCGCGCGGGTCGACGTCGAGGCATGCGTGGGTCATCAGAAGGTCTTCCTGTGCATCGGGAGGGTGTGCCTGGCCGTCGGGACTCCGTCGAGGAGTCCCGACCGTGGGCGCAGGCGATCAACTCCGGACGGCGGAGGGCCGGACGGCACACGCTGGGAGAGCGCGTCGTCACTGCACAGGGAGATGTGTCACTGTCGGGCAGTCTACCGCCCGCCGGACGGGAGGCACGGGGCGGCCCCGCCACGCGCCTCCCGTCCGCCGACCGCTACAGGACCGCCTTCGGCACCCGGTGCAGCGTCACCGCACCGACCGCCGCGAAGGGGTGCAGCGGGTCCGGGTCACCGGACCCGGTCGGCCCACCGAGCTTCGAGTCGCCGACGGCACTGAGCACGGCGTAGGCGTCCTCGGCGGTGAAACCGTGGTCCTCGACCAGGAAGGCGAACGCGTCCTCGTACCCGCGCCGCACGCTCTCCTGCACGGGGTCGCCGAGCCCGACGAAGAGCCACTCGTCGTCCGTCTCGATGCGCGGCGCACGGAGCGGTCGGCGGCCCCGCACCAGGTCGACGGACACGATCGCGGTACCCTGCGCCTCGATCGCGACGAAGGACGACTCGCCCTCGGCCATGATCGCGTGGACGTCCCCGATCGACAGCAGGGCGCCCGGTACCCGCACCGGCAGGTACACGGTCGAGCCGGGTCGGGCCTCGGTGACGTCCATGTTCCCGCCCTCGGCGGTCGCGGGCATGATGGTCGAGTTCGTCCCCGACGCCGGGGCGACGCCGATGCACCCGATCATCGGACGGACCGGGAACGCGTGCCGGTCGGTGACGTGCACGACGCCGTCCTCGATGGGGCAGCGGCGGGCGAAGACGCCCTCGGGCATGACGTGCTGGAGCGCCCCTGACCCGGGCAGCGACACCGACCACCCGTGGGTGGTGAGCTCGATGTCGTGGATGTGCAACGCCAGGGTGTCGCCGGGCTCGGCACCCTCGACCCAGACCGGGCCGGTGACGGGGTTGATCGGTGCCTGCAGCTGCGCAAGGTCGTGGTGCTCGTCGAGCTCGGCGTAGACGGCGTCGGTGGTCTCGAAGCCGATCGTCTCGCCGGTACCGGGGGTGATGCGGAGCACCGGGTCCCGGTCCGCGGAGAACCCGGGGCGACCGAGCGTGTTCGGCAGGAAGTGGTCGGGTGTGGTCATCGGCGGTCCTCCGCGGTGGTGGGGGCGGGGTCGACGGACCCCTCGCCCAGTGTGCTCGGTTCTTCCGACCCGACCTCGGTCGAGCGGCCGGTGCGGCGGTAGTACAGGAACACCGCGGCGCCGACGACGAGCCAGACGATGCCGCCGACCTTCGCCTCGACGGCGGCGTTGAGCAGGACGTAGCCGATGATCAGGAAGCCGATGAGCGGCACGACGAGGTGCAGCAGCCAGTTGCGGGACTTCCCCTTGACGACGTGGTGCACGAACACCGACACGTGCAGGAGCATGAAGCCGAACAGGGCGCCGAAGTTCACGAGCGACGAGATGGTGTCGATCTGTCCGACGAAGAACAGCACGAGGATCGCCGAGAGCACCGAGACGACGATGATCGCGTTCTGGGGGACCTGCCGACCGTTGAGCTTGTGGAGGAAGGCCGGCAGCTGTCGGTCGCGGCTCATCGAGAAGAGCAGACGGCTCGTCGCGGCCTGCGCGGCCATGGCGTTCGCGATGCCGACGGCGAGGACGTTGACGGCGAAGAAGGCGGTCGCCCAGCCGCTCGACG
>CAJYIG010000312.1 GCA_913774725.1 uncultured Curtobacterium sp.
GTCGCGGACGGCCTGCACGGGCTGCTCGCCACGGCGGGGCGCCGGGTACGTCTTGACCAGGTGGTCGACCACGATCGGGTTCTTCGCCGCACTGCGCTCGCGGGACCCGACGGTGGCGAACGATGACGTCGTCTCCTGGCGCGAGGCGGTGCGCTGGGATCGGTCCGGGAAGCCGGGGAGGCTCACGACCGAAGCACGCGGGTCCGCGTAGTGCGAGAGCAGCATCTTCGTGTAGTCGTCCTGCGGGTCGCGCAGGACCTCGAGCGACCGGCCGTCCTCGACGATCCGCCCCTCGTGCATGACGAGCACGCGCTCGGTGGCCTCGAGCACGATGCCGAGGTCGTGGCTGATGAGGATCGCGGTGAACCCCTCGGAGCGCTGCAGCTCGATGATCGTGTCCATCACGGCGTGCTGCACGAGGACGTCGAGGGCCGTGGTCGGCTCGTCGAACACCATGAGCTGCGGTTCGAGCGACAGCGCGAGCGCGATCGAGACGCGCTGCCGCATGCCGCCGGACAGCTCGCCGGGGTAGCGCGCGAGCATCGTCTCGGGCAGCTTCACCTTGCCGATCAGCTCCCGCATCCGGGCGTCCCAGCGCTCGCGCGGCACGTGCCCGTGCGCTCGGAAGACGTCGATGAAGTGGTTGCGCACGGTCCGCACCGGGTTGAGCGCGTTCATGCCGGACTGCAGCACCATCGCGAAGCCGCCCTGGCGCTGCTGGCGGAGGGCCTCGTCGTCGAGGTCGCGGATGTCGCTCCCGCCGAAGACGATGCTGCCGCCGTTGGTCCGCGCCGGGGGCTTCTGCAGCCGGGTGAGCGCGTAGCCGAGGGTCGACTTCCCGGAGCCGGACTCCCCGACCAGGCCGACGAACTCGCCCTTCCGCAGCTGGAAGGACACGTGGTCGACGGCCTGGACGGCCGTCTGGCCGGCCGATTCGTAGACGACGGACAGGTCGCGGACGTCGAGCAGGACGTCGGCCTGGGTGTCGTCGGACGGGAGGCGCGTGGCGGTGCCGCCACGGGCCTCCAGGCCGTCGCCGGTCACGTCGGGTGTCTGGCCGCTCATGCTGCTGCCTCCTTCTTCCGGCGCGCGCCCTCGCGCAGCCGCGGGTTGGACACGGCGTCGACGCCGAAGTTGATCAGGGTGAGGCTCATCGCCAGCAGGGCGATGCAGAGACCCGGGGCGAACAGCAGGATCCACTGGCCGGTGAGCAGCGCGTTCGAGTTCTGCGCCCAGTAGAGGATCGTGCCCCAGCTGACGATCGACGAGTCGCCGAGACCGAGGAACTCGAGGCCCGCCTCGGCGAGGATCGCGCTCGTCGCCGCGCCGAAGAAGCTGCCGACGATCAGGGACGTCATGTTCGGCAGGATCTCGCGGAAGACGATGCGGGTCGCGCCGTCACCGGAGAACTGTGCGGCGGTGACGAAGTCGCGGCTGCGCAGGGACTGCGTCTGGCTGCGCAGGACGCGGGCGCCCCAGGCCCAGCCGGTGACGACGATCACGGCGATGATGACCGCGATGCCGCCGTTCTGCAGGTACGCCGCGATGACGATCATGAGCGGCAGACCGGGGATGACGAGGAACAGGTTCACGATGAACCCGATGACCTCGGCGACCCAGCCGCGGATGTAGCCCCAGCTCAGGCCGATCGCGACGGCGACGAGCGTGGACAGGAAGCCCGCGACCGCGCCGACGAGCACGGAGACCCGGGCGCCGTAGATCAGCTGGGAGAGGACGTCCTCGCCGGCGGCGGTGGTGCCCATCCAGTGCGCCCAGGTGGCGTCGGCGTTGCGGGCGAAGCCGTTCTGGCTGGCGCCGTACGGGGCGAGGAGCGGGGCGGCGATCGCCACGAGGACGAAGAAGGCGAGGATGCAGATGCCGACGCGGGCCTTGGTGTTGCTCCAGACGACGCCGAACTGTCTTCCTGCTGCCCTGAGCTTGGAAGGGGCTTGTTGTTCTTGCTGGGTTCGTACTGCGACGGTGGTGTCCGGTGCGTTGGTCTGGGTCATCGGCGCGTCCTCGGGTCCAGGACGCCGTACAGGACGTCCACGATGAAGTTGGCGATGAGCACCGACACGGTGATCATCAGGAAGAGGGCCTGCATGAGCGGGTAGTCCTGCCCGATCACGGCGTTGAACAGCAGGTAGCCGATGCCCGGGTAGCCGAACACCTGCTCGACCAGCACCGAGCCGCCGACCACGCCGCCGAGCGCCAGGCCGAAGCCGGTCAGGTTCGGCAGGATCGCGTTCCGCGCGGCGTAGCGGACGGCGACCGTGCGGCCACGGAGGCCGTTCGCCTCGGCGAAGGTGACGTAGTCGTCGCCGAGGGTGTTGATCATCGCGTTGCGCATGCCGATGATCCAGCCGCCGAGGCTCGTCACCAGGATCGTCACGGCGGGCAGGATCGCGTGCCGTAGGACGTCGCCGATGTACGTGCCGTTCCAGCCCGGGACGCTCGTCGCCGACGATGCACCGGTGGTGGGGAACCAGTGCAGGACGTATCCGAGGAAGAACAGCAGCAGGAGCGCCGTCCAGAAGTACGGGAACGTCGACATGAACGAGCCCGAGAGCGTCGGGAGCGAGTCGAGCCAGGTGCCGCGCTTCCAGGCCGCCGCGACCCCGATCAGGGTGCCGATCACGAAGGCGAGGATCGTCACCGTGCCGACGAGCACGAGCGTGTACGGCAGGGCACGGCCGACCAGGTCACCGACGGGCTGCGGGTAGAACGTGTAGCTCGTGCCGAAGTCGAGCGTCACGACCTGGTGCAGGTAGCTGACGTACTGGTCCCAGAGGTTGCCGGAGGGGACGCCGAGCTGGGCCTCGATGGCCTTCTTGGTGGCATCGGTGACCGGGCCGTTCTGGCTGAGCTTCGCGAGCGCCGCGTCGGACGGGCTGCCCGGCATGAGGCGCGGGAGCACGAAGTTCAGCGTGACCGCGGCCCAGAGGGTGAGGACGAAGAGGACGAGTTTCTGGAGGATGTACTTCACTTGCCTGCCTCCTTCGTCTGCGTCTTCTGCTCTTCGAGGATCTTCTTGCCGGCTGCGCTGTCACGGAGTCGGAGCTTCGTGAAGATGAGCAGCGGTGCCGAGTCGTAGTTCTGCGGCGCCATGTAGGGGTCCTGGGCGCTCGGCCACCCGACGAACTTGCCGGTGTTGAACAGCCCCCAGAGCCCGCCGTAGTACATGCCGATCACAGGCAGGTCGTCGTACACGATCGCCTGCAGCTGGTTCAGGATTCGCTGCTGCTCGGCCCGGTCCGTCGTCGCCTTGTACGCGTCGAGGAGCTGCTGCGTGTCGGCGTTCCGGTACCGCTCGAAGTTGTTCACGGTCGACTTGCCGACCGGCTGGTAGAAGTCGCTCGACAGCAGCGAGTTGTAGGCCTGGAAGACGTCGCCGTTCCCCATGCCGCCCATCGCCATGTCGAACTGGCCGTTGTTGATGTTCTGCTGGTACCCGGCGGGCTGCGGTGCCTGGATGTCGACCTTGATGCCGATCTTCCCGAGGTCGCGCTGGACCTGCTGCGCGGCACGGAGCCAGTCCGAGTAGCCGTTCGCGGTCATGAGCTTGATCTCGAGCTGCTTGCCGTCCTTGACGAGCTTGCCGCCCTGCTGCTCGTAGCCGGACTTCGCGAACTCGGCCAGCGCCCGGTCGGTGTCCTGCGTGATCATGCCCCTGTCCGGGATCGACGGGTCGAGGTACTGCTCCTGGTTCGGCAGGATCAGGCCGGTCTGCCCGGCAGCACTGAGGTTGCCCTCGGACGCGGTCTCGGCGATGTCGTCGCGGTTCAGCGCGTACGAGATCCCCTTGCGGACGTTGACGTCGCTGTAGGGCGCCTTCGTCAGGTTCGGGATGAGGCCGATCACACCGCCGGCCGGGAACCACCACTCGTTGTCCGGGGACGCCGCACCCCAGGTGCCCTTGACGTCGGAGATGAACGAGTACGCCCAGTCGTAGCCGCGGGTGACGGTGTCGAGCTGCGTGTTCGTCGCGGGCAGGATCAGGTGCTTGATGGCGATCTTGTCCGCCTGCCAGTACCGCGGGTTCTTGTCCATCGAGTACTGCTGGTCGGAGTAGTTGCCGAGCACGAACGGGCCGGTGCCGACGGGGTCCGGATCACGCCAGGTGGTGGGGTCCTCGATCTTCCCGTAGTGGTGCTCGGGGAGGATGTACGTCGCGCCGATGATGTTGAGGCTCGGCACGTCGTCGCTCTTCAGGTGGAAGACGACGTGGTCACCGTCCCGCTCGATGCGGTCGATGTGCTGCCAGGCGCCCTTGATGTCCATCGCGGGGAACTTCTGGAGCAGGTCGAACGTGAAGACGACGTCCTCCGCACTGAACGGCCTGCCGTCGGACCACTCGACGCCCTTCCGGATCGTCATGTCGATGGTCTTCGGGTCCGGCTGGCTCCACGAGCTCGCGAGCCACGGTGTGCCCTTGCCGTCGAGGGGGTTGATCTCGATGAGGGGCTCGTACATCCACTTGCTCGCGGTGCGGGCGTTCGAGATGTACGGGTTGAAGTTGCGGTCGAACAGCGGGTTGCCGCGGTCCGCGTTGATGAGCATCGTGTCCTTACCGATGCTCGGGTCCGGCTCCGAGCGGACCTGGATGCTGCAGCCGGTGGCCGCGAGGGCCACGACCGCGAGTCCGGCGATGGCCGCGGCGATGCGGCCGCGACGTCGGGCGGGGGTGCGCGGCGCCGGGGACGTCCGCCGTCCGTCCGGGCGCGGGTCGCGGTGCCCGCGCGTGCGCTGTGGGGGAAGCGTCATTGCTCGGTCGACCTCCGTGTCGAGTGGGTGCTCCGCTAAATGTATGCGCTTACATCGCGTCGCGCAACCGCGGTTCTGATCGCCGGCTTCGGTGGCCGCGGGTCACCCCGCGAGCGTTCCGGTCGCACGACGTGCCGCCCGGGTGGGACTCTGGACGGCGGGTCGTGCGACCGGAGCGGCAACCGGCGGCATGTCGTGCGACCTGCGCCAGGGCCGATCGGGCAGGACGGCGCGGGCACATCCGACGCCCCGCGCCCGCTACAGCGTCGGCGGGCAGCTCTCGCGCAGCAGCACCTCGACCGGCAGTCGCACCGCCCGCGGAGGCCCCTCGCGCCGCTCGAACCGGTCGACGATGGCCCGTACGGCAGCGCGTCCGAGCTCCCCCATCGGCTGGTGCACCGTCGTCAGGGGCGGCGCCGAGAACCGTCCGGCGTCGATGCCGTCGAAGCCCGTCACCACGACGTCCTCGGGGACCCGCAACCGCCGCGCTCCCGCTGCATCGAGCACCCCGAGCGCCGACTGGTCGTTCGAGCAGATCACCCCGCGGGGCACGTCACCGCCATCGAACAGTGCCGAGGCGAGCTCCCGGGCGCGTACCCGTCCGAAGTCGCCGTGCACGACCCGCACGTCCGACACCGCCAGGTCGTGGTCGGCGAGCGCCTGCCGGAAGCCAGTCGACCGTTCCATGTCGTCCGGCGAGTCGATCGGTCCCGCCAGGTAGGCCAGCGACCGGATCCCGAGCCGACCGATCACGTGCGAGGCGAGTGTGCGCATGCCCGCGGCGTTGTCGACGCTCACCGAGTCGAAGCCGTGCGAGCGTCGGTCGTCCGCGAGCACCACGACCGGGATCCGGCGCGCGACGTGCTCGAGCAGGTCGTCGGGCACCGTCTGCGCGAGCACCGCGAGGCCGTCGACGCGACCGGCGACGTCGTTCACGATGACGTCGCGCGAGGAGCCTCGACCGGCCGCCACCATGAGCGCGAGCCCCCGCTGCCACGCCTCGGTCTCGGCACCGCGCAGGACCTCGTCGAAGTACAGGTTCGACGAGAAGGGCTGGGTGACGTGCCGACGGTCGTCGACCACGCGGACGCCGCCGTCGGTCACGAGGTCGGGTCGCTCGTCCGGCACGACGTCGAACCCGGGCAGCAGCAGGCCGACCACGCCGGTCCGCTTGCCGGCCAGGGCGCGCGCGTTGCCGGAGGGCACGTAGCCGAGGCTCCGGATCGCCGCCTGCACCCGGTCGCGGGTGCCCTCGCGGACCGCGTCCGGCGTGCGGAGCACGCGGGAGACGGTCGCGATGGATACGCCGGCCTCGGACGCGACGTCGTAGACCGTGGGAGGTGCGGTGCGCTGCGCGCTCATGCCGTGCCTCCCGTCCGACGCCCACCCGACCGCCGCGCCGGTGCGCGGCCGCACCATCCTAGGCACGGCCTCGCGACGCGCCCGTCCACAGGTCGGCCCGACCCCTTGCGTTCCGCGGACAGGCCGGGTCACACTGGAGCGACCTCAGTACGTCCCGT
>CAJYIG010000313.1 GCA_913774725.1 uncultured Curtobacterium sp.
GCACGCCTACACCGAGGTGGCCGCGGACTTCATGGCGCGCTGGCACCGCCAGCGCGGCGACGACACCTGGCTGCTCACGGGGACCGACGAGCACGGCCAGAAGATCCTGCGCACCGCCAGCGCGAACGACGTCTCCCCGAAGGAGTGGGCCGACCGGCTCGTCACCGACGCCTGGAAGCCGCTGCTCGACACGGTCGACGTCGCGAACGACGACTTCATCCGCACCACCGACGAGCGCCACGAGCGCGGTGTGACGGCGTTCCTGCAGAAGCTGTACGACGACGGCTACATCTACGCCGGCGAGTTCGAGGGCTTCTACTGCGTGGGGTGCGAGGAGTACAAGCAGCCGAGCGACCTGGTGCCCGGTACCGGTGCGTACGAGGGGCAGCAGGTCTGCGCGATCCACTCGATCCCGGTCGAGGTGCTGGCCGAGCGCAACTACTTCTTCCGGATGAGCGACTTCGAGCAGCGCCTGCTCGACCTGTACGAGTCGAACCCGCAGTTCATCCAGCCCGAGAGCGTCCGCAACGAGATCGTCTCCTTCGTCAAGCAGGGCCTGCGCGACCTCTCGATCTCACGGTCGAGCTTCGACTGGGGCATCCAGATCCCGTGGGACCACGACCACGTGCTCTACGTGTGGTTCGACGCCCTGCTCAACTACGTCACGGCGCTCGGCTACGGGTCGGACGACGACGAGGCCTTCCAGCGCCTCTGGCCGAGCGTGCACATCGTCGGGAAGGACATCGCCCGCTTCCACGCCGTGATCTGGCCCGCGATGCTCATGGCCGCAGGACTCCCGGTGCCGGAGCGCGTCTTCGGGCACGGTTGGCTCCTCGTCGGCGGCGAGAAGATGTCCAAGTCGAAGCTGACCGGCATCGCGCCGTCGGAGATCACCGACACGTTCGGCTCCGACGCGTTCCGCTACTACTTCCTCCGCGCGATCACCTTCGGGCAGGACGGCAACTTCAGCTGGGAGGACATCTCCGCCCGGTACTCGGCTGACCTCGCGAACGGCTTCGGCAACCTGGCATCGCGCCTCGTCGCCATGCTGCAGAAGTACTTCGACGGCGCGGTCCCCGAGCGTGCCGAGCTGACCGAATCGGACCGGGCGATCGACGCCCTGGCGGTGTCCGTCACCGAGCGTGCCGACGCCGCGATCGAGGCGTTCGCTCCGCACGAGGCGATCGCCGCCGTGTGGGAGCTCGTCGACGCACTGAACGGGTACATCACCGAGCAGGAGCCGTGGGCGCTGGCGAAGGACGAGGCGGAGCGTGAGCGCCTCGGTACCGTCCTGACGACGGCGCTCCGCGGTCTCGGCACCGTGAACGTCCTGGTGTCCCCGGTGATGCCGAAGGCGACCGAGAAGCTCTGGGCCTCGATCGGTGCCGGCGGCTCGGTGACCGAGCAGCGGGTCGACCGCGCCTGGGAGTGGCAGGGCGCCGAGACCGTCGTGCCGCTCGGGTCCGGCCTGTTCCCGCGCATCGAGCAGCAGCCCGAGCAGGGCGCAGCGTGACCGACGCGGCCGACGCCTCGCACGTCCGCGCCCGGGGCGAGGGCGCGTCCGGCGGCTCGAAGCGCGACCTGAGCTACCCGCCGCTGCCGCAGGCGCTCGTCGTGCCGGTGTACGACAACCACACGCACATGGAGATCGCGGACGGCGTCGGCGAGGGCGGCGACGGTCCGCTCGACTACCGCGAACACCTCGACCGCGCGTCGAGCGTCGGCGTCCGCGGCGTCGTGCAGGTCGGCACCGACCTGGCGACGTCGGAGTGGTCCGCGCAGATCGCCGCGCGGGAGCCCCGCGTGCTGGCAGCCGTCGCGCTGCACCCGAACGAGGCGCCCGTCCTCGACGAGCAGGGGCTGCTCGACGAGCACCTCGCCGGCATCGAACGGCTCGCGGCGCTGCCCCGGGTCCGGGCGATCGGCGAGACCGGGCTCGACTTCTTCCGGACGGGCGAGGACGGCCGTGCCGCACAGGTCCGCTCGTTCGAGGAGCACATCCGGATCGCGAAGGAGCACGACCTCGCGCTGACGATCCACGACCGCGACGCGCACGACGCCGTGGTCGAGGTGCTCGACCGAGTCGGCGCTCCCGAGAAGACCGTGTTCCACTGCTTCTCCGGTGGCCCGGACCTCGCTCGGCTCTGCGCCGAACGCGGCTGGTACATGTCGTTCGCCGGAACCGTGACCTTCAAGAACGCGCAGTCGCTCCGTGACGCCCTCGAGGTCGCACCGCGGCACCTCGTGATGATCGAGACCGACGCGCCCTTCCTGACGCCGACGCCGTACCGCGGTCGACCGAACGCGCCGTACCTCATCCCGCTCACGCTCCGGTCGATGGCCGAGACCCTCGGCACCGATCCGTCGATGCTCGCGGCGCAGATCGCCTCGACGACCGAGCTCGTCTACGGCGCGTGGGACGCCGAGCCCGTCACGGTGGACCAGTAGCCGTGGGCGCGCTGCTCGGCCCGGCGGAGATCCGGGACCTCGCCGCCAAGCTCGACGTCACCCCGACGAAGAAGCTCGGCCAGAACTTCGTGCACGACGCCAACACCGTGCGCCGCATCGTCTCGGTTGGCCGGGTCACGCCGGACTCGCGCGTGCTCGAGATCGGACCGGGCCTGGGGTCGCTGACCCTCGGCCTGACCGAGACCGGCGCGTCCGTCACCGCCGTGGAGATCGACGGCAGACTGGCGGCGCAGCTCCCGACGACCGTCTCGCTCATGCAGCCCGACGCGCGCCTGCGGGTCGTCCACCAGGATGCACTCGCCGTGACCGCGGACGAACTGCCCGACGAGCCGACCCACGTCGTCGCGAACCTGCCGTACAACGTCTCCGTGCCCGTGCTGCTGCACCTGCTCGCGACCTTCCCCACCATCGAGCGGGTGCTCGTGATGGTGCAGGCCGAGGTCGGGTACCGCATCGCCGCCGGTCCGGGCAGCAAGGTCTACGGCGCTCCCAGCGTCAAGGCCGCATGGTACGGGTCGTGGTCGATCGCCGGGCAGATCAGTCGTCAGGTGTTCTGGCCGGTGCCGAACGTCGACAGCGTGCTCGTCGGGTTCGACCGGCGTGAGCGCCCCGGGGACGAGGCGCTGCGGGCGCAGGTCTTCGCGCTCGTCGACGGCGCGTTCCAGCAGCGCCGGAAGATGCTCCGGCAGAGCCTGTCCGGCGTGCTCGGCTCCAGCGCCCGCGCTTCGGAGCTCATGACCGCCGCAGGTCTCGACCCGACCGCCCGCGGCGAGGCGCTGTCACCGGACGACTTCGTGCAGCTCGGACGGACGGTGCTCGCCGCCGTCTGACGGCGTGCTGCTGGAACACGAAGCGCAGGTCGAGCCACCGTCCGTCTTGC
>CAJYIG010000314.1 GCA_913774725.1 uncultured Curtobacterium sp.
CGCGCGTCGCGTCCTCGTCGGGCTGGTCGCCGGCGGGTGGGGTTCGGTCCATGCTCACGACGTAACACGATGACACGTCCCGGGGTACAGGATTCCTGTCCCCCGAGCGTGTCGAGCGCGGCGATCGGACGACCTGACCCGTGATCGGGGGTCGGCCGGGAGGCGCGGGTTCGGTCGGCGGGCCGCCCGCGCGGGTGGGTGGTGCTGTGCTCGTTGGTCCGCACCCTGGTCGCAGTGGGCGAGTCTCGGTTTGACCGACACGGCTCGCGCCCGGGGGCGCGAGCCGTGTCGCCTGAGACGAATCTCAGGTGGCGGCGTCCGGCGGACGGAGCGTCAGCGCTGCACGGCAGCGCGGAGCGGAGCGGTTGCGAAGTCGCGCATCCCCTGCTCGAAGTCGACCTGCGCCTGCCAGCCCAGCTCCGACCGGATCCGGTCGGACGACGCCGTGACGTGGCGGACGTCGCCCAGCCGGTACTCACCGGTGACGACCGGCTGCGGGCCGTCGGGACCGGCGATCGCCGCCGCCATGTCGCCGATGGTGTGCACGACCCCGGAGCCCACGTTGAACGCCCGGAAGGTCTCCGCCGGCAGCTCGGCGGTCGCGGCGATCGACGCGGCGTTCGCACCGGCGACGTCGTCCACGTGCACGAAGTCGCGACGCTGCCGGCCGTCCTCGAACACGCGGGGCGCCTCGCCGCGGGCGAGTGCCGAGCGGAACAGCGACGCGACCCCGGCGTAGGGGGTGTTCGACGGCATCCCGGTCCCGTAGACGTTGTGGTAGCGCAGGGCGATCGCGGTGCCGCCGGTCGCGCGGGCCCACGACGAGGCGAGGTGCTCCTGCGCGACCTTCGTCTGCGCGTACACGTTGCGCGGATCGAGGGCCGCGGACTCGTCGATCAGCCCGGGAACGAGGGGGCGGCCGTCGGGACCGATCGGGTCGAAGCGTCCGGCGTCGAGGTCCTCGCGTCGGCGCGCCGGTGGTCGCATCGGTTCGCCGTCGGCGGTCTCGTAGGCGCCCTCGCCGTAGACCACCATCGAGCTCGCGACGACGAGGCGACCGATGCCGTGCCGGTCCATGCCCGCGAGGACGTGCGCGGTCCCGGCGTCGTTCGACGAGACGTAGTCCGGCGCGTCCTGGAAGTCGACGCCGAGGCCGACCTTCGCCGCCTGGTGGCAGACGACGTCGATGCCGTCGAGCGCGGCCTCGAGCGCGACGCGGTCGCGGACGTCGCCGTGCACGAAGGACAGGCCCTGCTGCTCGTGGGCGCGGAGGACCTCGGCGGGGTCGCCGTGCACGTCGTCGCGCAGGGAGTCGAGGATGCGGACCTCGTGGCCCTCGGCGAGGGCGCGGCGGACGATCGCGGAGCCGATGAAGCCCGCGCCGCCGGTGACGAGCAGGCGGCTCACGCGGTCACCCCGAGGATGCTCTCGCTGGCGGCGGCGGGGACGAGCTCGCGCGGGGTGTAGTCGTCGGGCAGTGCGGCGACCACGTCGCCGATGGCGCGGACGATGACCTCGTTCGCGCGGGCCAGGCGTTCCATGACGGCGCCGTGGGTGACGGGGGCGTCGGCGTCCGCTGCGGTGCCGTCGGTCGCGGTCTCGTCCGCCGCGGGGGCCAGGCCGGCGTCGGCGTCGGTGACGAAGGACAGGTTGACCGTGCCGATGCCGAGCTCGGCCGCGAGCGGCACCTCGGGCGTCATCGTCATGTTGATCGTGTGCCCGCCGGCCTCGCGCATCCAGATCGACTCCGCGCGGGTCGAGAAGCGCGGACCCTGGATGACGACGCACGTGCCGGTCGGCCTGAAGGGCACGTCGAGTGCGGCGACGGCGTCGATCGCGGCGCGGCGGAGCACCGGGTCGAACGGGTCGGCGAAGGACAGGTGCTGCACCTGGTCCTCGAAGAAGGTGTCCTTCCGGCCCCAGGTGCGGTCGATGAGCTGGTCGGTGACGACGAACGTTCCGGGTGCGTAGTCCGGGTGCAGGCCGCCTACCGCGCTCGACGACACGATCGCCCGGACACCGAGGGACCGGAGCGCCCAGACGTTCGCGCGGTGGTTGATCAGGTGCGGCGCGACCGAGTGCTCGCGGCCGTGGCGGGTCAGGAACGCCACGCGCTTGCCGGCCATCGTGCCGACCGTGATCGGGCTCGACGTCGGGCCGTAGGGCGTGTCCACGGTGATCTCGTCGGCGGTGCCCTCCTCGAACAGGCGGTAGAGGCCGGAGCCCCCGATCACCCCGATGCGAGCCGTCGTTCCGTCCACAGGTGCGGTCGTGGTCACGTGGTCCTCCACAGGTCCTCCGGATGTCCTCGGCGCGTGGTGCGCCCTGGATACGCTACTGACGCCCCTCCGGCTCCGACCGGGAACGGGGCGACCCCACGATGTTCGGAGGCACACGTGCGCACGATCGGTCAGCACCGCGACGAGGTCGCCGCGCTCCTCGCACCCGTGCTCGCCGAGCGGGGTGCGGAGACCGTCGCGCTCGACGCCCTGGCCGACGGTGTCGGCACGGGCCGCGGGTACCGCGTGCTCGCGCACGGGGTGACGGCCCCCGTGCCGCTGCCGGTGTTCGACAACAGCCAGATGGACGGGTTCGCCGTGCGGTCGACGGAGGCCGGCGACGTCGTCCGCGTGGTCGACCCGATCCCGGCCGGTGCCGTGCCGGTACCGCTCGAGCCGGGCACCGCTGCGCCGATCATGACCGGGGCGCGGATCCCCGACGGCGCGGACGCCGTCGTGCCGGTCGAGGCGACCCCGCCGGGCGCGTTCCCCGCGGCGCTCGAGCTCGATGTGCTCGCCGTCCCGGACGGCACGACCGCCGGTGTGTTCGTCCGGCGGGTCGGCAGCGACGTCGCCCGCGGCGCAGGACTCGCCCGCGCCGGTGATCCGGTGACCCCCGCGCTCCTCGGTGCCCTGGCGTCGGCGGGCGTCGGCGCGGTCTCCGTGGTGCGCCCGGTCCGGGTGCTCGTCGTGTCGACGGGCAGTGAGCTCGCCGACGGCGGCGCTCGGGACGACGGCGGCGCTCGGGACGACGGCGGTGCTCGGGACGACGGCGGTGCTCGGGACGACGGCGGTGCTCGGGACGACGGGCTGGACGGCGCGGGGGCGGTCATCCGTGACGCGAACGGCGTGGCGCTCCGCGCGGCCCTGGCCGAGGTCGGTGCCGAGGCACGCGGAGTCCGGCTGAGCGATGCGGCCGAGGCGTTCCTGCCTGGGCTCGAGTCGGCGGTCGGCGGCTGGGCGGACCTCGTCCTGACCACCGGTGGGATCAGTGCCGGGGCGTACGAGGTCGTGCGCCAGGTGCTCGAGCCGCGTGGCCTCGTCGTCACCCCGGTCGCGATGCAGCCCGGCGGACCCCAGGCCCTCGGACGCGTCGAGCTCGCCGGTCGGCGGGTGCCGGTCGTCGCGTTCCCCGGCAACCCCGTGTCGGCGCTCGTGTCGTTCGAGGTGTTCCTGCGCCCGGTGCTCGCCGCCGCGGTCGGCGCGCCGGACCGCCCGACCGCCGAGCTGCCGGCCGCAGAGTCGGCGGAATCACCGGTCGGCAAGCACCAGGTCCGCCGCGGCCGCGTCGCCGACGGGCGCGTGCACTTCGTGGGCGGACCGAGCTCGCACCTGCTCGGGCACCTCGCCGCCGCCACCCACCTCGTCCACGTCCCCCTCGGCACCGACACCGTCGCACCGGGGGACCCGCTGACCGTCTGGAGCCTCCGATGACCGACGACCACCCGAACGGCGTGCGCGACGCCGAGCTCTCGCACGTCCGCTCGGACGGCTCCGCGCACATGGTCGACGTGTCCGACAAGGACGTCACCGCCCGGTCCGCCACGGCCACCGCGACGCTGGTGACCCGCGCCGACGTCGTCGAGCGGATCCTCGACGGGTCGTTGCCCAAGGGCGAGGTGATCGGCACCGCCCGCATCGCGGCGATCATGGCGGTCAAGAAGACCTCGGACCTGGTGCCGCTCTGCCACCCGCTGCCGATCGCCGGCGTCGAGGTCGACATCACCGGCGACGGCGACCGGGTCCGGGTCGAGGTCTCGGTCCGCACGACCTCGCGCACGGGCGTCGAGATGGAAGCGCTGACCGGTGCGAGCGTGGCGGCCCTGACCGTGTACGACATGGTGAAGGCCGTCGACCGCACGGCCGTGATCACCGACGTCCGGGTGCTCGAGAAGCACGGCGGGCGCTCGGGGGACTGGAGCAACCGATGACGTCCGAACCCACCAGGGGTCGAGCCGGCGTGGTGGTCGTCTCCACCCAGGCCTCGGTCGACGCGGCGCTGGACCGCACCGGGCCGGTCATCGCGTCGTGGCTGCGCGAGCGCGGGTTCACCGTCGCCGAGCCGACGATCGTGCCCGACGGCGGGCCCATCGCCGACACCGTCTCGGCCGAGCTGCTCGCGGGCGCGAAGGTCGTGGTCACCACCGGTGGCACCGGTGTCACGCCGACGGACCGCACGCCCGAGGCCGTCGGCCCCCTGATCGACCTCGAGCTGCCCGGCATCGTCGAGGAGATCCGTCGTCGCGGGCTCGCCGGTGCGGGGCCGACCGCGCTGCTGACCCGCGGGGTCGCGGGCATCGCCGGCGGCCGGGCGGTCGTGCTGACCCTGCCGGGGTCGCGGGGCGGCGTCGCCGACGGGCTCGCGGTGCTCGACGGGGTGCTCGACCACGTGCTCGCGCAGCTGCACGGCGCCGGACACGCGCCCCGGAGCGCCTCGTGAGCGGGGCACCGGGGACCGACGCGCGAGTCGTCGTCGCCGACGTCGTGGACCGGGTGATCACCGTCGACGAGGTCTCCGTGGCCGTCGCCACCGACCGTGACGGCGCCGTGGTCACCTTCGCCGGGGTCGTGCGCGACCACGACGAGGGCAAGGGCGTCACCGCGCTCGACTACGAACGACACCCGAGCGCCGGTGACGTCATCGCCGAAGTGGCCCGGTCGATCGCAGTCGACCACCCCGAGGTCCGGATCGCCGTGCTGCACCGCGTCGGCGCACTCGGCATCGGGGACGTGGCGCTCGCCGCCGCGGTGTCGTCGCCGCACCGGGCGGAGGCCTTCGCCGCCTGCGCCGCGCTGGTCGACCTGGTCAAGGAGCGGACGCCGATCTGGAAGCGCCAGGAGTTCACCGACGGCACCGACGAGTGGGTCGCCGCCCTGTGACCCGCTGAGCACGCTCGTCCGGTGGACACCTGTAGGACCGCGCAGGAGACCGACGCCCGGTCGTGACCCCGCAACCCGTTCAGGGCCTGGCCCGGCACCTGATCTGCATCTTCCTGCCCCTGGTCGGCCGCATCGTGTGCGCTCGCGGATCGAACCACGTTCCCGACATCGAACCAGCCGTCCGCCTTGGTTCGATGTCGGATCCCTGGTTCGACACCGGCGGCCCGCGCCGCGCACCGCCCGCGCCGCCTGCCCCGCCCGCGCCACCGCCCGCGGCGCGCACACCCGCCCGCGCCGCCTACCCTTGACGGGTGGCTCATCTCCTCGGCGCCGAGAACGTGCATCTCGAGTTCCCCACCCGTGTCGTCTTCGACAGCGTCACCCTCGGCCTCGACGAGGGCGACCGCATCGGCGTCGTCGGCCGCAACGGTGACGGCAAGTCGACCCTGCTCGCCCTGTTGGCCCAGCGCCTCGAGCCGGACGCCGGCCGCGTCACCCACCGCCGCGGCCTGACCGTCGGCTACCTCGACCAGCGCGACGTCCTGCCCGCCGGGGCGACCGTCGGCAGCATCGTCGTCGGTGAGCTCGCCGAGCACGAGTGGGCCGGCGACCCGAAGATCCGCGACATCATCGGCGGGCTCGTGTCGGACATCCCGTGGGACGCCACGGTCGACGACCTCTCGGGAGGACAGCGGCGGCGCATCGCGCTCGCGAAGCTGCTCGTCGGCGACTGGGACGTGCTGTTCCTCGACGAGCCGACGAACCACCTCGACGTCGAGGGCATCCAGTGGCTCGCCGACCACATCAACCGCCGGTGGTCGTCGAACCAGGGCGGCATGGTCGTCGTGACGCACGACCGGTGGTTCCTCGACGCGGTGTCGACCGACACGTGGGAGGTGCACGACGGTGTCGTCGAGCCCTTCGAGGGCGGCTACGCGGCGTACATCCTGCAGCGTGTCGAACGCGACCGGCAGGCCGCGGCCAGCGAGCAGCGCCGGCAGAACCTCGCCCGCAAGGAGCTCGCGTGGCTCCGTCGCGGTGCGCCGGCGCGGACCAGCAAGCCGAAGTTCCGCATCGACGCGGCGAACGCCCTGATCGACGACGTCCCGCCGATCCGCGACACCGTCGCCCTGTCGCAGATGGCGACCGCCAGGCTCGGCAAGGACGTCGTCGACCTGCTCGACGTGGGGGTCTCGTTCGGCGACGACGTGATCCTGCGTGATGTCGAGTGGCGCATCGCGCCGGGGGAGCGCACCGGCATCCTCGGGCCGAACGGCGCCGGCAAGTCGACCCTCCTCAACCTGGTGTCCGGGAAGCTCCAGCCCTCCGAGGGCCGTGTCAAGACCGGCAAGACGGTGCAGGTCGCGGTGCTCGACCAGCAGCTCGCCGACCTGCAGCAGTTCGCCGACGACCGCGTCCGCGAGGTCGTCGCCCGCAAGAAGACGAGCTACGTCGCCGACGGCAAGGAGATGACGCCCTCGCAGCTGCTCGAACGCCTCGGCTTCACCTCGGAGCAGCTCTCGACGCCGGTCAAGGACCTGTCCGGTGGGCAGAAGCGCCGTCTGCAGCTCATGCTCATCCTGCTCGACGAGCCGAACGTGCTCATCCTCGACGAGCCGACGAACGACCTCGACACCGACATGCTCGCCGCGATGGAGGACCTGCTCGACACCTGGCCGGGCACCCTCCTCGTCGTCTCGCACGACCGGTACCTGCTCGAGCGCGTCACCGACCAGCAGTACGCGGTCCTCGGTGGGCACCTGCGGCACCTGCCCGGCGGCGTCGACGAGTACATGCGGCTGCGTGCGTCCGGATCCGTCCCGCAGACGGCGGCTGCGGCTGCCGCCGCCTCGGCCGGGAGGCCCGACACAGCTCCGGCGGGCGGCACCGGTGGTACTGCGGCCGGGTCGACTGCCCCTGCCGCACCCGGCCTGACCGGTGCGGACCGGCGCTCGGCCGAGAAGGAGATGTCGGCGCTCGACCGGAAGATCGCGAAGGCGGGGCAGGACCGGCAGAAGCTGCTCGATGCGTTCGCGGCGCACGACCAGTCCGACTACGCGGGGCTCGGGGCGCTGCAGACGCAGCTCGGCACCCTCGACGCCGAGGTCGAGCAGCTCGAGGAGCGTTGGCTCGAGGTGGCGGAGCAGCTCGGGGTGTAGTCCGGCGCACGTTGCCCGGCGCTCGTTGCCCGGCGCGCATCGTGCCCGGTGTCGGGCGCGGCGTCTCAGTCGCCGAGCCCGAGGATGAGCCGTCGCAGCAGCGCGGACAGCTGCGCCTGCTCGGCGTCCGCCAGCTCGGACAGGATCGCGCGCTCGGCCCGGAGCAGGTCCGCGATCGCCGTGTCCACGGCCGCCCGACCGCTCGCCGTGAGCGACACGAGGATGCCGCGGCCGTCCCTGGGATCGGTGCGACGGCTCACCAGCCCCCGCGCTGCGAGCCGGTCGACCCGGTTCGTCATCGTGCCGCTCGACACCAGGGTCTGCTGCAGCAGCGACTTCGGGCTGAGCTCGTACGGTTCGCCCGCGCGCCGGAGCGCCGACAGCACGTCGAACTCCCACGGCTCGACGTCACTCGCGTCGAAGGCCGCCCGTCGTGCGCGGTCGAGGTGTCGGGCGAGTCGATCGACGCGGGACAGGACCTCGAGCGGGCCGAAGTCCAGGTCGCCGCGCTCCCGACCCCACGCCGCGACGATCCGGTCGACCTCGTCCTGCTGCGGCATCCCTCCATCTTGGCCGAAGCCGCCGCGCGCGGCCAGTGTCCGGGCCGTGGGAGGATGGACGGGCACCGGACGGGCTCCACCCCGCCCGGTGTGTTCCGCCTTGGTGTAACGGCAGCACGACGGCCTTTGGTGCCGTTAGGTCCGGGTTCGAATCCTGGAGGCGGAGCGCGGCGTCGTTCCGGCCGACGCAGGGCAGCCTCCCTCCTCGGTGAGCGTCGCGCTGTGCCCCGTCGCCTGCTCGAGAGTCCCGACGGCGACCGGTGATGCGCTGCGTTTGCTCACCGCGGCTCGCGGCCGTGGCCGGGCGGTGCTGGCCCGTCGGCGTTGCGACGATCGCGTACTTCGAGCGACAACGGCGCATGCACTCGCGCACAACGGCCGGAGAGTGCGCATGACGCGCATGGCCATTGCGCACTTCGAGCAGTTCTGTCAGGATGAGCGCTCAGCACCGATCCACCGGTGCCCACCGTCAACGTCGACTGGAGGACCCCGCATGAGTGACTTCGACGGGCTGTTGCGAGCCCGGTCCGACGGGGGCGCACAAGCGCTCCTCCCGACCCCCACGGTGCAGTGCCACGCGGCCAACCTCGCGTTCCTGCCCGGGGGAGACCTCGCCTGCGTGTGGTTCGGCGGTACCCAGGAGGGCGTCTCCGACATCTCGATCCACCTGTCGCGCCTCCCCGCCGGCACGGATCGCTGGCTCGAGCCGGTGCAGCTGAGCTTCGACAGTGCGCGTTCCGAGCAGAACCCGATCCTCTTCGTCGCGCCCGACGGCGCCGTCTGGTTGCTGTACACCGCACAGATCGCCGGGAACCAGGACACGTCCGAGGTGCGACGACGTGTCTCCCACGACGGCGGCGAGACCTGGGGTGACCCGGCGCCGTTGCTCGGTCACGATGCACCGGTCGGCGTCTTCGTGCGCCAGGCACCCGTCGTGCTCGAGAGTGGTCGGATCCTGCTCCCCGTGTTCAACTGCCGGACGGTCGCCGGTGAGAAGTGGGTCGGCAACGACGACACGGCTTCGGTCTGGTACTCGGACGACGGCGGGCAGACCTGGTCCGAGGTCGCCGTGCCCGAGTCGACCGGGTGCGTGCACATGAACATCGTGCCGCGCGAGGACGGGGTGCTCTGGGCGTGCTTCCGCTCCCGCTGGGCGGACCACGTGTACGAGTCGACGTCGACGGACGGCGGGATGACGTGGGCGCCGTGCCGTCCGCTCGACCTGCCGAACAACAACTCCTCGATCCAGGCGCGTTCCCTCGACGACGGTCGGATCGCGATGGTGATGAACCACTCGAGCAAGGACGACGCGACGAGCCGCCGTGTCTCCCTGTACGACGAGATCGACGACGAGGGCCTCGCAGTCGACAGCGGTCCGCGGGTCGCCGAGCCCGCGCTCGACGCCGACGGACCCAGCGCGTTCTGGGGTGCGCCGCGCGCGCCGATGACGCTCGTGGTCTCGAGCCCGGACGGGCGGTCCTGGCCGACCGCCTACGACATCGAGAACGGTGACGGGTACTGCCTCTCGAACAACAGCCGCGAGTCACGCAACCGCGAGCTGTCCTACCCCTCGGTGCTCCCCGACCCGGCCGGGGGACTTCACGTCGCGTACACCTGGCACCGCAAGTCGATCAAGCACGTGTACCTCCCTGCTGACGTCCTCGCCGAGATCGTCTCGACGCCGTCCGCCTCTGCCGGTCCGGACCTCCCTGCGAAGGAGCAGCGAGCATGACCCTCCCCATGGTCTTCGCACTCGCGATCACCGTCTTCATGATCGTGCTGATCATGATCGACCGCCTGCCGTTCGGCGTCCCGCCGTTGATCGCCTGCCTGCTGATGGTGGTGTTCGGCGTCGTGCCGATCAACGTGGCCTTCAGCGGTTTCGCCAACGCGACCATCATCATGCTCGCCTCCTTCATGGCGGTGATCGCTGCGCTGCAGAAGACCGACCTCGTCTCGGGCTTCAAACGGATGATCACGAGACTCGGGACGAAGGGCGGGTTCCGGGCCTACGTCCTCATCGTCGTGTTCGTCATGGTGGGCTGCAGCATCTTCGGCACGGGATCCACGGCCTACTACGTGCTGGTCATCGGCCTGCTGTCGACGCTCGCGTACAACAAGAAGCTGCCGCCGTCGAAGGTCCTCATGCCGGCCGGGTTCGCCGCGAACCACCCGATGCTGCCGTTCAACGTGGCGCTGCAGTACGGCATCGTCGTCGCGGTGCTCGAGGCGGCCGGCGTCCGGGAGAACATCGACCTCGTCCGGTTCTCGATCGTCAACCTCGTGCTCAGCCTCGGATTCCTCGTCTGGTGCCTCATCGCGTACCGTCTGCTGCCCGACCATGCGATCACCGACGAAGCGGCTGGCACCGCGAGCACGACGGATGCGCAGGAGCCGGCCCTGGCCGGTGCTCGTCCGACCGGCGCAGGGTCCGACCGCCCCGGAGCCCACCACGACCCGTCGAGCGACCCTGCGGCACCGGGCCCCCACGCCGCCGAGGCGAACGCCACCGCGATCGCCTCGTCGAGCGCGACGGCGACGGTGACCGCGCCGACGCTGGATCGTCGGAAGCAGCTGGCAACCTACGCCTGCTTCGTCCTGGCGATCGCCGGCATGATCTCGTACAGCTACATCGGTGACGCGGGCTACGCGATCACGGGGCTCTCCGTGGCGCTCCTCCTGGTGATGAAGGTCCTGGACTTCACCGAGATCCGCGACGCCATCAGCCAGCCGATCATCATCATGTCCGCCGGCGTCATCGGCATCGCCGAGGCGCTCGGCGCGACCGGGCTCACGAAGCTGGTCGGCGAGTCCGTCGCCGGTCTGCTCGGCGGCAACGTCAGCCCCTTCCTGCTGGTGTTCGCGTTCTGCGTCCTGACGAGTGTCCTCGCGACCCTCACGGGGTCGACGATCGGCACGGTCTACGTCTTCGCTCCCCTGGCGATCGCGACGTGCGTCAGCCTTGGGCTCAACCCCGCGGCGGCGGCGGTCGCCATCGTCATCTCCGGGTGGAACGGACACTTCCTCCCCATCGACGGGCTCCCCGCGATGGTCATGGGCGTCGGCAAGTACTCGCTCCTGCAGTTCTGGAAGTTCACGATCCCGATGTACTTCATCCGCCTGCTGGCACTGACCGCCGGTGCCCTCCTGCTCTTCCCGATGTGATCGAGCCCGACCGTGAACGCCACCCCGAACAGGAAGCGCGGCCTCCCGTGAAGAACACCTTCGAGCTCGCCCACGTGGGCATCAACAACCCCGACGCAGCAGCCGCGCAGGAACTCTGCGACCTGTTCTGCCTGATGTTCAACCTCGACCCTCGCGGGGGGAAGAAGTCGGAGTTCGCCGGCACCTTCTTCGAGTGCGTGCGGTCGCAGTACCTCGGGACGCACGGTCACATCGGGATGTCGACGGCCGACCTCGGGGCGGCGGTCGAGGAACTCACCGCGAAGGGCTTCGCCTTCGACGAGGAGACGGCCGCCCACTTCGACGACGGACGGTTGCAGAACATCTACCTCGCGGGGGAGTTCGGCGGCTTCGCCGTGCACGTGATGCAGCAACCCCGACCCTGACCCACCATCCGCCCCCTGGCCACCACGCCGACAAGGAGCACCCGAAGTGACCACCACGATCCGCGGCAGCATCCACGCACTCGTCACCCCCTTCCACGACGACGAGTCGCTCAATCTCGACCAGATGCGCGTGCACACCGACCGCGCCGTCCGGGCGGGCGCCGACGGCGTCTTCTGCCTCGGCACCAACGGCGAGTTCTTCCAGCAGACCGAGGACGAACGACTCGCCGTGCTCGAGGCGGTCGTCGACGCCACCGAGGGCCGGGTGCCCGTCTACGGCGGCGCCGGTGCCGTCGGGACGAAGGAGACGGTGCGCATCGCCCAGCGCATGCAGGCGGCGGGCGCGGACGTGCTCTCGGTCATCACGCCGTACTTCGCGGCCGCATCGCAAGACGAGCTGTACCGGCACTTCGCCACGGTCGCCGAGGCCGTCGACATCCCCGTCCTCATCTACAACATCCCCGCGCGGACCGGGAACACCATCACCCCCGCGACCGTCGCCCGGCTGGCGGAGCTCGACACCATCGCCGGTGTGAAGGACTCCTCGGGCAACTTCGACGCGATCCTGCAGGTCATCGAGCTGACCGACCCCGAGCACTTCGCGGTGCTCGCCGGGACCGATTCGCTGGTCCTGCCGACCCTGCAAGCCGGCGGCGCGGGCGGCATCACGGCCGTCGCCAACGTCTACCCGCGCACCATGGTGGACATCTACCGGCGGTGGGCTGAGGGTGACCTCGAGGGCGCCCGCGCGGCGCAGGCCTCGATCCGGTCGCTGCGCAACCTCTTCGCGCTCGGCAACCCGAACACGATCGTCAAGGCGGCGACGAACGCCGCCGGCGAGGCCGTCGGACCCTGCCGCGCACCCTTCAATCTGCTCGGTGACGCCGCGCTGGCGAAGATCGCCGAGACCGTGCGCGCCGACCAGGCGGCCGGCCTGGGCTGAGGCGCCGCACCACCGCGACCACGGAAGGACGGGAGGCCCGGTGCCAGCGGGCACCGGGCCTCCCGTCCTTCGCACGGTCGTGTCAGCGGTTGTACGCCGGCATCGGACCACGGAGCGAGGCCGCGACGTCGTCGACGGCCTGCTGCACGTCCCCCGGGAGTGCGCCCGCCGCCAGCGCCTCGAGGTTGGCTGCGATGTTCGTGATCCGCGACCCCCCGATCAGGACCGCGTCGACGACGGGTCGGCCGATCGTCCACCGCAGTGCGAGCTCCGCCATCGGGATGCCAGCGCCCTCGGCGATCGTCCGGAGCTGCTCCACTACGGCGAAGACGTCGTCGTTCCAGTACCGCGTGCGGTACATGCCGGCCAGGGGCGAGGACCCGAACCGTCCCTCCGACGGCTGCTCGTCCGCACGGTGCTTCCCGGTGAGGAGACCGCCGCCGAGCGGGTTGTAGACGACCGTCGCGAGGCCGGTGCTCCTGGCGTACTCGGCGTACTCGTCGTCGATCCGGGTCGCGATCACGTTGTAGACCTGCTGCCCGAGGACCGGTGCACCGAGACCGAGCCGCTCGGCCGCGTGCCGCAGTTCCGCGATCTGCCAGGCGGAGAAGTTCGAGACGCCCCAGGTGCGGACCGCGCCCGAGTCCACGAGCGCCTGCACGGCGGTGAGTGTCTCCTCGACGGAGGTGGAGCGGTCGGGCTGGTGGAGGTAGAGCACGTCGACGTGGCTCGTCCCCAACCGGCGGAGGCTGGCTCGGACGCACCGGTCGATCGCCACGGCAGACAGGGGAGCAGCGCCCTCCGCGTCGGGGTTCGGGATGCCGACCTTCGTCGCGAGCACGACGTCGTCGCGGCGTCCGGCGAGGACCGACCCGAGGATCTCCTCGCTGCGGCCCCCGGCGTACCCGTTCGCGGTGTCGATGCCGGTTCATCCGGACGCGAGGAACAGGTCGACCACCTCGCCAGCGGTCCGTTCGTCGACGCTGTCGCCGAACGTCATGGTGCCGAGGACGGCGGGGGCGAGGCGGTGACCTCGGATGTCGATGTCGCGCACTGGGTTCCTCTCGGTCGGGCACCGTCCGGCCACTCGGCGTCGTGTCGCGCGTCCGGGTCCGGTGCGCTCAACACTATTGCGTGTTTCGCGCAAGACGTCTAGCGTGTTTCGTGCACGTCGTCGTTCCATCGACCGCACCATCCACCGAGCCCGAGGAGGGGTCCGATGTCCAAGCGCCTCGCCGCGATCGCCGACGACCTGTCCGGCGCCGCCGAGGTCGCCGCGGTCCTCGGTCCCGACCCCGCCACCGTCGCCCTCACGCTCACCGGCGCGCTCGGACACGTCGCGCGCTCCGCGTCCGACGTCGTCCTCGACTGCGACACCCGAGCGCTCGACCCGTCGGCGCGGCGCGCCGCCTTCGCACGGGCAGCACTGCAGATGCGCGCCGCCGGAGCGCCCGTCGAGCTCGTGAAGACCGACTCGCTGCTGCGCGGCGGCGTCGGGGACGTCGTCGCCGGGCTCACCGATGCCGGGGCCCGCGTGGTCGTCGCCACAGCGCTCCCGGCCCTCCGACGGACGGTCGTCGAGGGCCAGCTGCTCGTCCACGGCGGTCCGGTCGCCGATGCCGGTCTGCACGGACTGGAGGCGCGGGTCGTCGCCGGCCCGCTCGCTGCGATCGGACCGCGGGCCCGTTCCGTCCCACTCGCGGTCGTCCGCGCCGACGCGGATGCCGTCCGCGACGCGGTCGTCCGGGCACTCGACGCCGGCGACGTCCCCGTCCTCGATGCCGACTCGGACGACGACCTCGACCGGATCGCGTTCGCCCTCGACCAGACCGACTGCACGGTCGTCGGTTCGGGTGGGATCGCCGCAGCCGTCGGCCGGCTCCGCGGAGCGCGCCCGTCCGATCCGACCGCGCCGGCGATGGTCGCGCCCGCGCCCCTCGGTCCGGCGGCGCTCGCCGGGACACGCCAGCCGGTGCTGCTCGTGGTGGGCACGGCCAGTGCGGAGGCGTCCGGGCAGCTCGAGGTGCTCGCCGCGAACGGTGTCCCGGTGGTCCCGGTGCCACGTGACGTCCTGCTCCGCGCGGTCGACCGTCGCGAGGTCGACGACATCGACCACCCCGCCATCACCGCCGCGCGGTCGGCGTTGCGGGACGGATCCGTGGCGATCTGCGTCGCGGACCGGCACGAACCGATCCCGCAGCTCGCCCGTCGGCTCGCCGACGGCCTCGGCATCGTGGCCGCCGCAATCAGCGGCCGGTCCGCGCTGGTGCTGACCGGCGGCGAGACGGCACGCTCGGTGCTGAGCCGCCTCGAGATCGCGACGATCGTGCCCGAGGGCGCCGTCGAACCCGGCTGCATCGTGTCCCGCGCAGACGACGGCCGTCGTGTCGTCACGCGACCCGGCAGTTTCGGGACGGCCACCAACCTGCTCGACGCGGCCACGTTCCTCCAGGCCGTCCAAGATGATCCGTCCGCGGCCGCGAGCCGTGTCGAAGCGGCCGTCGACCGCGCGAACCGAAAGGCAGTACTGAGATGAACGCCACTCCTGTTGTCGCCGTCACGATGGGCGACGGGGCCGGTGTCGGCCCCGAGGTCGTCGTCGAGGCCGTGGTCTCCCCGGACGTCCGCGCCGTCTGCCGCCCGGTCGTCATCGGCGACCTCGGCCGCCTGCGCCAGGCCGCCGCGATCCGTGGCGTCGACGTCACGTTCAACGTCGTCGAGGACGTGGCCGACGCCGGGCACCAGGACGGTGTCGTCGACGTGGTGGACCTCGGGCTCCTCCCGGAGGACCTGCCGTGGGGACGGCTCTCGCCCGTCGCCGGCGACGCTGCGTTCCAGTACATCCGCGTCGCCTGCGATGCGGCCATGGCCGGGAAGGTCCAGGCGATCTGCACCGCGCCGCTGAACAAGGAGGCCCTGCACGCCGGCGGACACGTCTTCCCGGGCCACACCGAGATGCTCGCGGAGCTCATGGGCGTCGACGAGGTCTCGATGATGCTCTCGACGGCGAAGCTGAAGGTCGTCCACGTGACCACCCACCTCGGGCTCATCGACGCCGTGGCACGCATCGAACCGGGACTCGTCGAGCGGACGATCCGGCGGGGCAACGAGGCCCTGGTGCGTGCGGGGAACCCGCGCCCGAGGATCGGCGTCGCGGCGATCAACCCGCACGCCGGCGAGAACGGCCTGTTCGGCTA